>JBGSOQ010000217.1:0-6803 GCA_041739035.1 Ignavibacteriaceae bacterium
TTTCAAACAATGAACTATTGAGGTAGGGAATGAACTTGAATTTTTCTTTTATGTAATCTTTCCGTTCTCCTTCCTTTTTGGCCAATACTTCAAAAAATAGCTCATTAAGTTCGTCGAAGTCAGCAATGAAACGTGTGTCGATAAATCTGTATGCTTTGTTTCCCTGGTGATACCTGACAAGCTGCGCTTCAAGAAGTTTTAAAAACAGGATTCGGTTTACCCAGGTAATCACCAGTTCAAGGGCTACATTAAAAAGCTGATCTGTTTTATTATCACCGTAACGTTCCCGGTTCTCAACCCTGTAAAGCTTTTCATTGGCTTCAAGGGTTGCCATGGTGTTTTCGATGATTGACCCATGATCGGGATTTGCTTTACGCCGGATAGTTTTCTTGCTACCTTCTATTTTCTCTTCCAGGCCGATAATATAAAGCAACTCATTGTAAAATCTTTTATCAAGTGAATTGCTGTCATTGGCAAAAGCTTCCTTCAACAGGGTTACCCCTGAAAATATTTTATATAGTGCTGTTAGTTTTTTTTCTGCCTGCTTATCAGTTAATTCCAGTCCTTTCTGGTAATTACGTAAATCAAACCAGGTGGCTGAAATTTCCTTGTCACATTCATCCAGGTAGGGTTTAGCGATTTCATTATAAAACAACGGCGTATTCAGGCTTGTCTTCTGGCCGGCCTTCCATTTGCCATATTCTTTGGTAAGGTTTGATTTGTAAAATAGTCGTTCAAAATCATGGGCATTAAAAATAAACCACTCGTAAATATTTGTAATGATGATGGTTTTAACTTCATTGTTGTTTTCATCGATGCGTTCCCTCAGATAGTAAAGAATCGCTTCATGCATTGCCTTTTTATTAATGTCGGAAGTCGTTATCATATCTCCGGCATTGGAAGGCTTTTTCGTTTCAATAATAACGCCAAGATTACTCTTATCTGTTTTGTCGAGGTAAATTCCCAGGTCAGTTCTTCCTTTGGTGTTTATCTCATGATCCGAATAAAATGTGTTTTTTAGAAAATCTCGGAGGGGATATTTTAAATGCTCTTCACTTTCATCCTCATTAATGCGGTTGATGAGCACTTTTAACTCATTTTTAAACCTGGTGAAACTTTCTCTCGATACTTTTTCTTTGCGGAATGCTTTATTAAGCGTTTGAAGAGGTGAATTTAGGATCAGTTTCATTGGATATTAATCAAATCTAAACTTGAATTGGGACAATTTAATCAATTTTCAACTCATATTTATATTGAAATCAATCAGATTTTAAACAATATTAACCCTTTTATCTTCTTTTGTCAGATGCATTCTTATCAAAAGTAATAAGATTAAACATTTCCCGCATCCTGCTTCTTACCCTGGTACCATACATAGATTCAATTTCATCGCTGGCAAGATTACTAGTCAAATGAGTAATCATAGCTCTATGCATATAAAGATCATACCTGGAAAGCAAAATTTCTGCCATAACATTGCATTCATTTCCATAGTACTTTAAGCTGCTTTCTGTGCCAAGATCGTCAAAGCAATGTGTACGGGGACTATCATTAACAAAAGCCAGATTACTGTATTTCAGAATGGTTGAATAGCCATCCTGAATAAATTCAAAACTTATGTCCCGGCATGGTTTAACCGGGTACCTGTATTCTTTAGGCAAAAAGAGCCTGAACAAACCCATCAGGGTTGTTTTGCCCGAACCTACCGGCCCTGTAAGCAATATTCCCTTTTTATGGGATATGCTGAATTTTTGTGCATTTTCTTTATCCTTTAGAAAGTATACCAGCAATTTAAAGATAACGTTATAGTCATTTTCATAGATTAAGAAATGTTCACCATTTAATTCTTTGCCCTTTTCTTCTAACCATCGAATGCACTGTTCGAAGCTGAGTATACCATTTGAAGCACTATAAAGGTTCGTCATAGTTTTTTGAATTTTTAATTATCACCGAACTTGGTTTTTGGTCAAGATTAAATTTATCAGTCTTCATCATCCAACTGTGAGCCGCAGCTTCCCAATTCTTCATCGGGCTTTTTCCACTTACCTTCCATCCGTTAGCCTCATAATGGTAATAGAACTTTCTACCTTCCTTTTCGGCATACTTTTCATTTTGAAAGAAATCTAAAATGTAATCCAAGGACGGCGGGATGAAATCCTTTTCTTTTTTTACCGCAATTTTTTTTCTTTTTGATTTCAATCTTGCTTTCCTTTTGCCGTTTTCTTCATTTTTAGAAAATGGAGCATTATTCGGATATTGAGCTTGTGTGTTTTCCTCCCTCGTTTTGTTTGTACAGTTTGAACTGTTTATTGAAGGATACAACTCTTGTACATAACTAGAATCAATATTGGACAACTGGTGGTCCACAGCTTGTTGAGATTCTGGACTAGTTGATTCTTTGGCATTAGTATTGGTTGTTTCAAAAATGTACAAGTGTACCAAACTGCCTTTAAATGGATTATGGCTTGGTAAATACTCGATATAACCCCAATTATGGAGGTCATACATGCATTTGTAAAATGTGGTATATGATCCTATTTTACAGAAATGTAATACTTGGGCCCTATTAATTGATATCGGGTTTTCAAATCGATTTAGGTTCCATAGCTGGAATAGTGCATGGTATAAGCTTATATGAGTTGGATTAAGTCGGGCATCTCCCAGGATCTTCTGGTAAAAAGCCGTAAGGTGCCTGATATAATTCATACCAATGGAATGATGGACTACAATTAGAAACGAATTCGTTTTTTATTATCCATCAATGTTTTCTGTATATCCTCGCTGTCATAATAAAGGACACCACCAATTTTAGTATAGGGTAGGGTGCCGTTTAAACGCAGATTTTGCAGGGTGCCAGGCGATATATTCAGAAGTTTTCTGACCTCGTAGGATTTAAGCCATTTTTTTGAGGATTGGCCTCCATGCTCCTTTAATAATCGTTTAAAATCTTCTAGCAGTTCAATTTTAAGATCCCGTAGGTCTTCTGTTGTGACAATTTGTGCTGGCATAGCATTCAATTTTAAAAGGTTTGAATGCAAATCAAAAAATATTATTGGGTATTAACCAGTCACAGGGGTTGCATGACCCTTTTTAAATATCTAATATTCAGTTAGTTTAAATAATATTTAATATGTATCGATCGATTGATAACTGTCCATTATTAACAAATTATTAGTTAATTAATATTTTTCTTTCTCTTTATTACAGATTGTATCGTTGTCGAGAATGTATGAAATTGAAGTCTTATATCGTTCTCAATATTTTTAACTCGAATTAAAAGAGATTTACATTGAATTTATGGAGAATTTTTATACCGTGTAAAAGGATTGAATTATCGCAATAAAGTACGATGTTTAAAATATTTTATTTCTATGAAGGGGTCTTTCGAAAAAATTGTATATTTAAGGATTAGCTATTGACAGTTTTCAAAAAGTATATATTGGTGAAACTAATTTACAATATAGTATTGATGTATTTATTAATGCATTAGAAATTAGCTAGTTACACTGTCGAACATTATAAAAAACTTATTAAATTTTCAAAATCCAAAAGAAAGTAAGGATTTTAAAAACTTCTAAACAAAAAATGCATATAGATTATTTTACGAATACTTATTAGAATGGACTTTAGCTCCAACTTTTACACCAATTTGATTGCTTGCATCTCGCTAATAGTGTCTGTCGTAACAATAAAAATGTATATTCGAGATAGAAGAAACTTAAAATTTCAGATATTAAGCGATTACACTAAGCAATTATTGCACTGGCATGGTGAAACAGTGGAAACTCTAATTAAGCTCAAATTATTGGTGGAAAAGAAAGATAATTGTGATAAGATCGATTTATTAGTGAAATTATCCTCTCAGATCGAAAAAGGAAGATTCTTTTTTCCAAATATTGATCGTGGTGATAATTTTGGTAAAGACAAGCCATTTGCATATATGGGTTATAGAAACTTGACTTTAGACCTTTTAGTTTATTCTTATAATTTGTTTGATAAACAAGAATGCTTTAATTATTTAAGACATGCAGAATTGCTTCAACGGGAATTTACTTCTATTGTATTTGAAGTAGTAAGGCCAAAGGATAATCTCACAATGATTAAAAGATTAACTGATCAATATTTAAATAAGGACAATATTTTCGACCATTTTTTAGATAAAAATCCAGAATCGATTAAATATATGCATAGATAATTACACATTAAAAAATCAAACGAATTTCTTATATTATAAATTGTTAACCCTATATTAAATTGCAATTCTTATGACAGTAAAAAATAGTATGGAAATTAGTTTTCACTTTTTTGATCTCATCTTGACGCCATATAAAAGTGTGGGATCCGCAAATTCATCTAATTTACTTAAGAATTTGTTCAACTTATTTATTGAAGATCGTAAAAATGATATAGTACATGTAATAGATCGGAAAGAGGGTGAATCAAATGATGATAAGAGAAACCTACTAATCTTTTCTTTGTCTTATACAGAAAAAGGGCAGAGAATTAAAGGTAAAATAGCTTTACTTAGGGATAAATTGCCTGTGTTTTTAAATAAAAGAAGTGATATTGATGAAATCGAAAATCTTAATGATAGAAAGCTAGCAGAAATAACACATTTCTGTATTGATTTTTCTACAAAGGAACCAATTGTTATGTATGAATTTAATAGTAATGGCCCAAGAATCAGTGATTTTGAATATTACATCAGACAATTAGGGAAGAAGAAAGGAATTATTAAATACTCTAAAGCAGATCTTCGAGTTAAAGGCGAAATTGAAAAAATACTTGAAGATATTAACCCAACTTGAGCGGGTAAGCCTACAAATCCTTGTGTACTAATGATATAATTTTCAGTTTCGGAATTCGGGGAACACAAATGTTTCGATCGCACTTCATTTTTATGACTCTTCTAAAATTATGAATTTCTTATTTAGAATCAATTTAAATAAGAACAAATTCTGGGACTACAAAAAAATATATTTTGTCAAATAATTGAATTACAATATTTTACATCAATTAAGAATGATTATAAATTATTATCAGTATTTGATATTCAATATGTTATAAGATTTGATGTCTTTTTATCAATCACAGCTCACTCAAGTTGGGTTAAGAATGTAGGTGAAATCGAATTAAAAGTTAAGATTTCGAATGCTCAATTCTTAAAAAATATTGATGACAAATTTTATAGTTGTGTAACAGCATTAAATGCTTCGCATCCATTTGAAACTATTCGCATCTCTACTGGGTTTTCAAGAAAAAAAGTTAATTATGGAGGTTTAGATTTGGCACGGAAAATTCTAGGTTTCTTTAGGAAAAATCAAAATGAATTAGATTCTATTGACGATTTTAAAGTTACAGTGGATTGCGGAAATGGCTTTGAATTATTTGATTTAATAAACCAAAAAGAAACAAGAATTCTTTCATTAGTATTGTCTAGCCCAGGCCGTCCTGATAGTAAAGATTTATTTTTTAAAGCTTTACAGGAATTGAATTCTTTTTTGAAATAATTTATTTTTTATGAAAACAATTATAAAGTTTAGAAATTGGATATTGGATTTATTTTTTAGCAAACCATTTAAATATGACATCTTATTTGCTACCCTAATTACTGCTATCGCATATTATTTGAATTATAAAAGAATAATAGATATTAACTCCTATTCAAATGTTATTAAAATTGCTTCAGATGTAGGTAAATCCTGCATTACAATTGCCGGTTTTGTATTGACTATTCTAACAATTGTAGTTTCATTTAAAAATGCAATAGATTCTAAAACTAATATAGAAAAGGAGTTAAAAAGTATTGATAAAATATCCAAAATAGATTTGTTCTTTTCATCGGCTTTGTATTTTAAAACAGTTAAGGTATTACTTCAAAGTATAACTGGCCTTGTAATTGTATTTGTATTATTTCTTTTTATTTTTTTATTTGAAAATTCATTGGCTCAATATTTTAAATTCTATGCAACTGTTTTTGGTCTAATAATAGCTATTTTAATATTTTTGCGATGTATTTTAACGCTAAAACTAATCATCAAACTTCAGATGGCAAGTTATAGAACTATTGATAGTTAACTATTTGTAGCAACGTCTGTTGCTAATTGATATCAACTATTTTGGAGAAATTTATATCTCTGTTATTCTTGCTATTTTAGCCATCTAGACATTTAAAGCACATCAGGTCAAACACACGAATGTTAGTAATAGCCATTGGTGTACTCTTATTTATCGATATACTTCAATTCTAATAACCCAAAGTGTTGTATTGTTAATTGCCTTTACATTAGCTTATTCGGATTCATAACCAATTGGGTATTCTGGACATATTCAAAGAACTTCGCCCGACAGTTACCCAAAATCTGACATGGATATTATATTTCTTTATTAATAAGATTCAAGACCTGGATGGCAATATCCTTAACAGCCTCCTTCGTTCCCTCCTCGATGTTGTAAAAACGGGTTCTTAAACTCTCAGGCGAAATACTATCGGTTTTCTTCGACTTAACCTGTGAAGCGAAAAATTTGATAACATCACTTTGATTCTGATTTGTCAAAATACCAGCTTCCAATAACAATCTAATAAAGTAACCAAGTTGAGCAACCGATAAATCAGTTTGTAATTTGAAATCTGGTTGAAGTGATGTTTTAGAACCATGTCCCTGTGGATATTTCGGTGATGTTGACCCCCCTGATAGGTTTAATTCAAAGAACAGATGTTAAACTGACATTATTACCGATTTTTACTTTTTCTTAAAGATTCCTTCCCCTTTAATTCTATTTTATAGGATGTATGTACCAAG
>JBGSOQ010000241.1:0-5656 GCA_041739035.1 Ignavibacteriaceae bacterium
ATACAATTACGAACAGCATCATTAAAAGCATAGAAGAGATCTTTAACGAACAAGCAATCGGCATTTTTTAACTTTAATCTAAAAGGATACAACAGTTGGATAATAAAATTTACATTTTCGATACAACACTTAGAGATGGAGAACAATCTCCCGGAGCATCATTAAATATTTACGAGAAATTAGAAATAGCCCATCAGCTTGCTAAGTTAAATGTTGATGTTATTGAAGCAGGTTTTCCTATTTCTTCACCTGCTCAGTTTGAAGCCGTTAAGCTAATTGCCTCGGAAGTGGATAAAACTATTGCTGGTTTGGCAAGAGCAAATGAAAAAGATATTTATTCTGCCTATCAAGCGCTTTTGCCAGCTAAATCAAAAAGAATACATACTTTTACCAGCACTTCCGATTTTCATATTCTCGGAAAATTTGGCCATGAAAAGTACGGAATTTCATTAGCCGAAAAACGCGAGACAATTCTTAGAATGACTTACGATTCGGTTAAATATGCAAAATCACTTTGTGATGACGTGGAATTTTCCGCTGAAGATGCGGGGAGAACAGAAATAAATTATCTTACTGAAGTTGTACAAGCTGCAATTGAAGCAGGCGCAAACGTTGTGAACATTCCCGATACAACTGGTTATACTTTACCAACTGAATTCGGCAATAAAATTGCCCAATTGAAAAAACTCGTAAAGAATATTGATAAAGCAATTATAAGCGTTCATTGTCATAACGATTTGGGATTAGCAGTTGCGAATTCAATTTCAGCAATTGAAAACGGAGCCAGACAAATTGAATGTACCATTAACGGAATTGGTGAACGTGCCGGTAATGCTTCTCTCGAAGAAATTGTAATGGCAATAAAAGTAAGGAATGATCTTTTAAAATATTCAACCAACATCGAAACAAGAGAAATCTACAATTCAAGCAAGCTTGTTTCCGGCTTTACAGGAATTTTAGTTCAACGGAATAAAGCCATCGTTGGCGAAAATGCTTTTGCTCATGAATCCGGAATTCATCAAGATGGAATGCTCAAGGACAGAAATACCTACGAAATCATGACGCCTGAACTTGTCGGTTATCCAAAAACGAAAATTATTCTCGGAAGACATTCAGGAAGACACGGATTAAAAGTCAGACTTAACGAATTAGGTTATGAGATATCTGAAGATAAACTGAATGATGTTTATGCTGCC
Organism: Ignavibacteriaceae bacterium; assembly: GCA_041739035.1. Taxonomy (GTDB): domain Bacteria; phylum Bacteroidota; class Ignavibacteria; order Ignavibacteriales; family Ignavibacteriaceae; genus XYD12-FULL-36-8. The sequence continues at coordinate 1,197 of JBGSOQ010000241.1, forward strand.
TTTACAGAATTAGCCGACAAAAAGAAAGAAGTATTTGATGAAGACTTACGAATTATTATGGGCGATACCATTACTCATAAAAATGAACATTATGAATTGAATTATTTACACGTAATAAGCGGATCAGGTTCAATTCCAACTGCAGTTGTAAGAATTAAAAAAGATAGTGAGATAAAAGAAGAATCTTCAACCGGTGATGGACCTGTAGATGCTGTTTTCAATGCAATTGAAAGAGCATTAAACATCAAGCAGCAAATTGAATCCTACAATGTCCGATCAGTTACCTCTGGCCGACAAGCTATGGGAGAGGTTTTAGTTAGGATAAGAAGCAACTCTAGGTCATATACCGGAAGAGGCGTATCAACCGATATAATTGAAGCAAGTGCAAAAGCTTACTTAAATGCCCTGAATAAAAAAGAGGAATATGAATCATTGCTCAAGGCAGAGAGCGAAGAAAATAATTTGATAACCGTAGTATAAGGAATACCAAAATATGGGAATGACTATCACAGAAAAAATATTTTCTAAATCGTCCGGCAAAAAAAAATTAACTCCTGGAGAAAGTGTTTGGCTTAATGTCGATACACTTATGACTCATGACGTTTGCGGTCCGCCGACAATAGGAATTTGGAAAAAGGAGTTTGGTGATAAAGCAAAAATTTGGGACAAGAATAAACTCGTAATTTTTCCCGATCACTACATTTTTACGGCAAATAAACATGCTAATAGAAATGTTGAAATACTCAGGGAGTTTGCTAGAGAGTATTCGATAGATAATTACTATGATGTGGGAACTGAGAGATACAAAGGTGTTTGTCACATAGCCCTTGCTGAGGAAGGTTATAATGTTCCAGGCACCGTTTTAATTGGAACTGATTCACATACTTGCACATCTGGTGCATTTGGGATGTTTTCAACAGGAGTCGGAAATACTGATGCAGCTTTCATTTTAGGAACCGGAAAAATCTGGGAAAAAGTTCCGGAAACAATTCGGTTCACATTTAATGAATCATTACCGGCTTACCTAACTGCTAAAGACATGATCCTCGCAATACTGGGAGATATAACAACTGATGGCGGAACATATCGAGCACTTGAGTTTGATGGTGAAGGAGTTTTTTCATTGAGCATGGATGAACGAATGACCTTAACTAACATGGCCATTGAAGGCGGTGCAATGAATGGTATTATTGCGGCAGATGAGGTGACAGACAAATATGTTAAAGATCGCGGAGTTTTTGAATATGAGATTTTTCATAGCGATGCTGATGCAAAATATCATAGCAAGTATAATTATGATCTCAGCACTCTTGAACCTTTAGTTGCAAAACCACACAGCCCGGATAATAAAGATTTGGTTCGAAATGTTAAGGGAATAAAGCTGACAAAATGCTACATCGGATCTTGTACAGGCGGTAAACTCTCAGATTTTCAATTTGCAGCAAAAATTTTATTTGGCAGCAAAGTCAAAGTTCCCACTTTTGTTGTTCCGGCATCAACTCAAGTTGCAAAAGAACTTGAAATTGAAACTCACAATGGCGTTACATTAAAACAAATTTTACTTGATGCAGGATGTACTATTGCACAGTCATCATGCGCTGCTTGTTTAGGAGGTCCGGATGATACAATAGGAAGAGCTGTTGATAAAGATGTCGTTATCTCGACAACAAACAGAAATTTCCCTGGAAGAATGGGAAGCAAAAAATCGGAAGTTTATCTTGCTTCACCTTTAACAGTTGCGGCATCTGCTGTAAATGGTTACATATCTGACCCAAGAGATTTTTTAATCTAAACAGGAATTTGAATGGAAAAAATTATTAAAGGAAAAGTTTTCGTTCTGGGGAATAACATTGATACAGATCAGATTATTCCGGCTGAACATTTAGTCTACAGCTTAACTGATGAGACTGAATCAAAGAAGTACGGTGAATTTGCATTGTCAGGTGTACCGCCTATGCAATCTGGACTACCTGAAGGAAATGTGAAGTTCATAAAAGATGGGAATCATAGATCCGGATTCAATATCATCATCGGAGGTTCAAACTTCGGATGTGGTTCATCACGCGAACATGCACCATTCGCATTACAAGTTGCCGGTGTACAAGCCATTGTTGCTGAATCGTATGCACGAATATTTTACAGGAATTCAGTTGATGGCGGTTTTTTGGTTCCACTTGAAAGCAATGATGAATTGAAAAAAGAAATAAAAACTGGTGACGAATTAGAAATCAATTTAGAAGATTATACTTTGAATAATATCACTTTAAATAAAAATTATACCCTAAAATCCTTAGGCGATGTTCTCCCAATTGTTGAAGCTGGAGGATTGTTTGAGTTCGCAAGAAAAACAGATATGATAAAATAATTTTAGGAAATTAGCATGAGCTGCATAGAATTGTTTGACACAACTTTAAGAGATGGAACACAGGGTGAAGGAATAAATCTTTCCATTCAGGATAAACTGCTTATCACTCAAAAGTTAGATGATTATGGAATTGATATCATTGAAGGCGGATGGCCTGGAAGCAATCCAAAAGATGAGCAGTATTTCCAAGAGATTAAGAAACTAAAGCTTAATCATTCTAAAATTTGTGCATTTGGTTCAACCGCACGGTTTCTTGATAAAATTGATACTGACGCAAACTTGCTTGCACTAATCAATGCCGAAACTCCTGTTGTATCCATCTTCGGAAAAACTTGGAGATTTCATTCTCAAGCAAGTTTGGGGTTTACTGATGAAGAAAATGAAAGATTGATTTACAACTCTGTAAAATTTTTAAAAGATAATAATCGCAAAGTAGTTTTTGATGCCGAACATTTCTTTGACGGATATAAAGATGATTCTGCATTTGCTTTAAAAATGTTACTTGCTGCTGAAAAAGCTGGTGCAGATATTCTTGTTCTTTGCGATACAAATGGCGGATCTCTGCCTAATGAAATTTTTGAAATTGTAACAAATGTGAAATCAAAAGTAAAATTACCTGTCGGTATTCATGCCCATAATGATGGCGAGCTTGGTGTCGCAAATTCTTTGATGGCAGTTGAAGCTGGAGCAGTTCATGTTCAGGGAACTATAAATGGCTTTGGTGAAAGATGCGGTAATGCAAACTTGTGCAGCATAATCCCTAACCTAATCTTGAAGTTAGGCAAGCAAACAAATAAAGTTTTGGATTTAGAAAAGACGACCTCCCTCTCCCATTTCATTTATGAAGTTATGAATATTGTTCCAAACACTCGAGCAGCTTTTGTAGGTCACTCTGCTTTTGCACACAAAGGCGGCATTCATGTCAGTTCTGTGTTGAAAGACAGCAGGATGTATGAACATTTAGATCCGAAAAAAGTCGGCAATGCACAACGAGTAATAGTTTCAGATTTATCTGGTCAAAGCAACATCAGATATAAAGCCAAAGAGTTGGGAATTGAACTTCCGGATGAAAAAGAATTCAGCAAAAATTTTGTCGGATTTCTAAAATCGTTAGAATATTCCGGTTTTCAATTTGATGGTGCAGAAGGTACATTTGAACTATTACTCAGATCTGAATTAAAGCAGTATAAACCTTTCTTCAACGTTACTTACGCAAAAATAAATGTACTGAAGGATCAGAACGATATAAGTTACTCCGAGGCAGTGCTTAAAGTTGAAGTGAATGGTGAACTTGAACATACAGCCGCTGACGGAAATGGCCCCGTTAATGCTTTGGATTCTGCATTACGAAAAGCTTTGATGAGATTTTATCCCGAAATTGCCAACATTAAATTGATTGATTACAAAGTCCGTGTGCTTGGAGAAAAAGACGGAACTGGTGCTAAAGTAAGAGTATTGATTGAGTCAAGCGACGGAGAAAATACTTGGTCAACGGTTGGAGTATCTCCAAATATTATTGAAGCAAGTCTCCAAGCATTGAGCGATTCGATAAATTACAGCTTGTTCAAATCGAAGAATAAAATTGGAAGTACTTTAACTGCTGTTGTATAATTTGCTTAGGTTTAACAAACCCAGTTTCTTAGCATCGCAAACTGAGTTTCAGAAACTGGGTTTGTAAGTCAAATACTCACACAAGCAGTTTTCCATCCTTCATCAATAACTTGCCATCGAGATAAACTGTCGGTCTTTTAATCACGCCATCCAAATGAATTGGAACATTTACACTTCCGCCCATCGAGACATTATTTCCAAGTGCAATGTGAATTGTACCAAGGACTTTTTCATCTTCCAAAAGAACACCGCTAAGTTTTGCACTATCATTTGTTCCGATTCCGAACTCGGCAATATTGCGGGCATCCTTTCCAACTTCATCAAGCTGCTTAGCTAACTTCTTCGCAAGGGTGCCGCCTTTAATTTCAGTAGCGTATCCATTTTTAACTTTAATACTTATGTTAGCATTTTTAATCAAACCTAAACCAGCCATTGAACCATCAACAATAAAAATTCCTTTTGATGTTCCTTCAACCGGTGCAAG
>JBGSOQ010000249.1:0-7077 GCA_041739035.1 Ignavibacteriaceae bacterium
CGGTGGTTATGTAGCTGCTATTCGAGCAAGTCAGTTAGGATTCAAAACCGTTGTTATTGATCATCAAAAATTGGGGGGTATTTGCCTTAATTGGGGATGCATTCCTACTAAATCACTCCTTAAGAATGCTGAAATTTATGATACTATGAAAAATCATAGTTCGGATTTTGGAATAAATGTGACAGGTTTAGAATTCGACTTTTCAAAAATAATTAAACGCAGTCGTGACATTTCAGATCGAATCACGAAAAATGTTGAATTGCTCGTTAAGAAAAACAAAGTTGATAGGATTAAAGGGTTCGGGAAACTTACTTCAAAAAATCAGATAGATATTTATGATGAAAGTGGAAAGATAACTGAATCAATAAATGCTGATAAAATAATTATTGCAACAGGCGCTCGACCTAAAATGATTCCGACAATTCCTGTTGATAAAAAGAATATCATCACAAGCACTGAGGCAATGATTCTTGATGAATTACCAAAGGAACTTGTTGTTATTGGAGCCGGAGCAATCGGGATTGAGTTTGCATATTTTTATTCAAGCCTTGGAACAAAGGTAACAGTAATTGAAATGTTGGACACTATTCTTCCTGTTGAGGATAGAGAAGTATCGGAGGCACTTGCCAAGAATTTTAGAAAACGCGGAATTGAAATTTACACTAAAGCATCGGTTGAAAAAGCTGAAGTCAAAGGAAAGAAAGTCAAAGTTACTTTTAATCACGACGGACAAACCAAAGAAGTGACTGGTGATAAAGTTTTAAGTGCAGTTGGAGTAACCGGGAATATTGAAGGATTTGGTTTAGAAGAATTAGGGGTGGAAATATTAAAAGGACATATCAAAGTTAATAAAACAACTTATGAAACAAATGTTAAAGGAATTTATGCAATCGGAGATGTAATTGGTCCACCGTGGTTAGCTCACGTTGCTTCAGCAGAAGGGATTCATTGTGTAGAAAAAATAAAAGGAATGCATCCGCAAGATATTAATTACGATAACATTCCCGGATGCACTTACTGTCAGCCGCAGGTTGCGAGCATCGGATTGACAGAAGCTAAAGCAAAAGAAAAAGGATATGAACTCAAAATTGGAAAGTTTCCTTTCATGGCAAGCGGTAAGGCATTTGCAATTGGAGAGCGAGAAGGATTCGTAAAGCTTATTTTCGATGCGAAATACGGTGAGCTTTTAGGTGCTCACATTATCGGTTCAGAAGCTACCGAGATGATTGCTGAAATAGGAATCGCAAAATCACTTGAGGCAACCGGTGAATCCATCATCAAAACGATTCATGCACATCCGACATTGTCTGAATCTGTTATGGAAGCGGCTGCAAATGCTTATGGAGAATCGATACACATATAATGGAACACGGATTCAACAGAATAGAACTGATCAGTTCAAATCCGTTGAATCAGTTCAATCCGTGTTCTATTTTGGTTGATTATTATGGGAAAACGAAACTTAACATACTGCGATCTTGGACTGAATGATTATCAAGAAGCTTGGGATCTTCAAAAAGAAGTTTTTGAACTTAGATATAGAAATGAAATTACCGATGTATTATTTTTATTGGAACATCCTCACACTTATACGCTTGGCAAAGTTGCAGATAAAAATAATTTAATAAGTTCCAGTAAATACTTAGAAGAAAATAAAATTTCAGTTTATGATATTGATAGAGGCGGAGATATAACATATCACGGTCCGGGGCAAATTGTCGGTTATCCGATTATTAATTTGAATGACTGGGAAAGAGATACGCATAAGTATCTTCGCGCACTTGAAGAAGTTATAATTCGAGTTTGTACTGAGTTTGGTTTGAATGCAGAACGAAATTCTAAACACACCGGCGTTTGGATTGAGAATAAAAAAATTGCGGCGATCGGAATAAAAGTCAGCCGCTGGATTACAATGCACGGTTTTGCTTTTAATATAAATACAGATCTGTCTCTGTTCCAGGGAATTATTCCTTGTGGAATTACAGACAAAGAGGTAACTTCACTTCAAAAAGAACTTGGAAAAAAAATAGACATAGCCGAAATCAAAGAAATTTTAGTAGCTAAATTTATGGAAGTTTTTATATACGATTCGTATGAAACAATTTCAAAAAACGATTTTCTTGCTGATCGATTAATAAGTAATTTGTAACATTTAATGGCAAAAAAGAAAATACTTAAAGAAAAAGTTGTGCATAATAGATCCAGGCACGACAACAAGAAAGAAATCCTTGTTCCAGATAATTCGACAATAATGCCGAACGGATTATCTGGAGAAGATTTGAAAATCGCTTTAAAATTTATGCTGCTATCCCGTGAGATCGACCAAAAAGCAATGAATCTCCTGAAACAAGGAAAAACTTTTTTTCATATTGCAGCGGCTGGCCACGAGGCCATTCAAACTGCTATTGGAATGAATCTAAATCCTCAAGAAGATTGGATTTTTCCTTACTATCGTGATCTAACACTGGTTCTTACTGCGGGTGTAACAGCAAAAGACTTTTTTCTTCAATGTTTTGCGAAAGCAGATGACCCTTCCAGCGGCGGAAAGCAGCTCCCATGTCATTACGGTGCACCTAATATTAAACTTCCGTCACAATCTAGCAACACAGGTACTCAGTTTTTACAAGCTGTTGGAACTGCATTAGCATCAGTTAAAGAGAAAAAAGACTCCATCACGTATGTAAGCAGCGGTGAAGGAACTACAAGTCAAGGCGAATTTCATGAGGCAATCAATTGGGCAAGCAGGGAAAAACTTCCGGTACTTTTTGTGATTGAAAATAACGGGTATGCTATTTCGGTTCCGATTTCACAACAAACAGGAGGAGTCGGCGGATCAATTGCAGAAATGATGGCAGGTTATGAAAATTTGCTTCGAATAAAAGTTGATGGTACGGATTTTACAGAATCTTATAATGCTGCTAAACAAGCTCTTGGTCATTTGAAAAATAAAAAAGGTCCTGTTCTTATTGAGGCTGAAGTTGTTCGATTGCAATCTCATTCATCTTCTGACGATCAGAAAAAATACAGAGATCATGCTGAGCTGGAAAAAGATTTAATGAACTGTCCAATAAATAAACTATCAAATAAATTAATTTCTGAAGGAATCCTAACTAAGACAGAGATTGAAAAACTGAAGAAAGAAGCAAGAGATGAGGTCGAAAAAGCCGCAGACGAAGCACTAAAATCCTCTGACCCTAATACACATGATGCCGATAAGCATATTTTTGATGAAAGCGGATTCAAAGAAAAATTTGTTTATGAAAAGAATCAGCCATCGGGACCTAACATTGTGATGGTTGATGCAATAAATCATGCACTTCACGAAGAGATGGCAAAGAACGATAAGATGTTCATCTTCGGTGAAGATATTGCTGATGGCAAGGGTGGAGTATTCACAGCAACAAAAGGATTATCTACCAAATTTGGTGAAGAACGAGTTTTTAATTCACCGCTTGCTGAAGCGAGCATTATTGGCGTTGCTACTGGAATGGCATTAGCCGGTTTGAAACCAGTCGTTGAGATACAATTTGGAGATTACATCTGGCCTGCGTTTATGCAGTTGAGAAATGAGCTAGCCACTTTTCGCTATCGTTCCAATAATGCATGGACCGTACCTGTCGTAATTAGAGTCGCTATCGGTGGTTATATTCATGGCGGTCTTTATCATAGCCAAAATATTGAATCAATTTTTGCTCATATTCCAGGAATCTATATTGCTTTCCCATCTAATGCAGCAGAAGCCAAAGGATTGCTTAAAACTGCCTGCAGGATAAATGATCCCGTGTTATTTTTGGAGCACAAAGGACTTTATCGCCAAAGTTTTGCAATTACTCCTGAACCGGATAAAGATTATCTCGTACCATTTGGTAAAGCAAAAGTAGTCCGCGAAGGAAATGATATTAGTGTTATTTCCTACGGAGTTTGCTTATGGGATTCTATTCTTGCAGCTAAAAAGCTTCAGGATGAAGGATATTCAGTTGAAGTGATTGACTTGAGAACAATCATTCCTTTAGATACAGAAACAATTTATAACTCGGTTAGGAAAACAAATAAGGCAGTTGTCATTCATGAAGATACTTTGACAGGAGGGTTTGGCGGTGAAATCGCTGCTAGAATTTCCGAATTCTGTTTTGAGCAGCTTGATGGACCTGTAAAGAGAATTGCCGCAAAGGATTCTCACATTCCTTATGCACCCCCGCTTGAAGATGCAATTTTACCGAATCGAAATAGAGTATACCGCGGTATTAAAGAATTATTAGAGTATTAGTCAGGAGTTAGATTTATGAATATTGTTATGCCAAAAATGGGAGAAAGTGTTAGTGAAGGCACCATAATTAAATGGCATAAGAAAATTGGCGATGCTGTTAAAAGAGATGAAATAATATTTGAAATTAGTACGGATAAGGTTGATACGGAAATTCCTTCCCCGGCGGATGGTGTCCTTTCTGAAATACTTGTTAAAGAGGGTGAGACTGTTGAGGTTGGATCCACTGTAGCCGTAGTTCAATCTGCTGATGAGAAGAAAGTAGGTGATACAGAAGCGGAAGTTTCAACTGAGCAGAACATCGTTCAATCTTCAGAATCGATGCATGATACAATTGCACAGAATATTGAATCATTGCCAGCTGAAACAGGAGAGGGTACTGTTGAAATAGAAATGCCCAAAATGGGTGAATCTGTAATGGAAGGTACAATAATCAAATGGTACAAGAAGATAGGAGATTCAGTTAGAAGAGATGAGACGCTATTTGAAATTAGTACAGATAAAGTTGATACAGAAATTCCTTCACCGGAAGAAGGAGTTCTAACTGAAATTTTAGTTAATGAACAGCAGACAGTTGAGGTTGGAACTGTGGTAGCTCGATTGACATCAAAATCAGCCAGATTATCTTCAATTAAGGATCCTAAAGTTGAGAAGCATCCAGATAAAGTAAAAGAGCAAACTAGCCAGGAAGAGGTTCCTTTAACTCAATCTGCAATTGTAAGTGATAAACAAAAGGCAAAATCATCTTCGAGATTTTATTCTCCCTTGGTTTTAAGCATTGCTCAAAAAGAAAGAATCTCATTTGAAGAGTTAGAAAAAATTAATGGTACCGGCCAAGCGGGCAGAGTTTCAAAGAATGATGTACTAAGTTTTCTCGAACTACGAAAAACAGGAAAAGTTGCACAAGCGAAAGAGGAAAAGAAAGAAGTCTATAAAGCACCGTCCGAACCTTTTAAATATGAAGCAGTTCAATCATCTGATGGTGTACAAAAAATTGAGATGGATAATATTCGGCTAAAAATTATGCAGCATATGGTAAAAAGCCGTGATACTTCTGTGCACGTTACTGCCATGATTGAAGTCGACATGAACAAAATCTACAATTTTATTCAAGCTAAAAAAGAAGAATTTCTCCGAAGCGAAAATATAAAGTTGACTTACATGCCATTTATTGCTCATGCCGCTGTAAAGGGACTTAAAGAATATCCATTAATTAATTCAACAATTGATGGAACAACCATTTACCAAAAAAAATATATAAACCTTGGAATTGCAGTAGCACTTGATCCAACAGGATTAATTGTGCCGAATATTAAAGATTCGGCCGATAAAAATATAATTGGTTTGGCGAAATCGATTAATGACATTGCGACAAGAGCCAGAACAAAAAAGCTTACTCCTGATGATATTTCTAATGGGACTTTCTCGATTACTAATTATGGAGTATTTGGGACTTTATTTGGGACTCCAATTATCAACCAACCTGAAGTTGCAATTCTTGGCGTTGGGGCAGTTCAGAAAAAGCCAGTGGTGTTGGAGATAGATAGCACGGACACGATTGCCATCAAACCAATAATGTCTCTAACTTTATCGCATGATCATAGATTAATTGACGGAATGCTAGGCGGTAAATTCTTGAAGTTCATAAAAGATACACTTGAGAATTTCGATGGAAGGCTTTTTTAGAAGTAATTTTTTAGAAACAACCTAATAAGGTTGAGTCTCAGGTTTTTATTATAAGTTACTAAGGTTCGTAAATAATTGAATTAAGTTTTTATTCTCACAAATAATTATTGGACTTTACCTTTGTAACTTTAACAAACACAAAATGAAAAGACCTTATTACCTTATTTTCAATTAAATAATTTTTATTTAATATTTTTTTCCAAATGATTAATCAATTTCAAAAAGCATATAAAGAAAAAGTTGAAAAGGAAAAGATTCCTCTTGGAAAAAGACCGGATTGGCTGAAGGTAAAACTTCCTACCGGCGATAATTACGCTGACGTAAAGACTTTGATGAGGAAACAAAATCTTCATACAGTTTGTGAGGAAGCCAAATGTCCTAACATTGCTGAGTGCTGGAATCACAGAACAGCAACATTCATGATTTTGGGTGATACATGTACCAGGAGCTGTGGATTTTGTAATGTTAAATTAGGAATTCCAAACACCCTGGATTTAGAAGAACCAAAACGAGTCGCCGAATCTGTTCAAGAACTTAACCTGCGTCATGTTGTAATCACATCTGTCAATCGTGATGAATTGGAAGACGGCGGAGCTTCTGTATTCTCTGAAACCATCAGGTTGATCAGAGCAAATATGCCTGAGACAACCATCGAAATTTTAATTCCAGATTTCAAGGGCAGCGAAGATTCATTTAAAATTATTATGCAAAATCCTCCCGATATTTTAAATCATAATCTTGAGACTGTACCTCGTTTGTATTCAGTCGTTCGTCCACAGGCAAAGTATTCAAGAAGTTTAAAATTAATAAATTGGTTTAAGCAAAAGAGTCTAAAAACTAAAAGCGGAATCATGGTTGGAATCGGTGAAACCACAGAAGAAGTTATTTTACTTATGCAAGATTTAGTTACTGCGGGCTGCAATATTCTTACTATCGGTCAATATCTCCAGCCAACTAAAATGCATTTACCGGTTGATAGATTTGTGACACCGGATGAGTTTGATCTTTATAAAGTTGAGGGCTTGAAAATGGGATTCAAAATAGTTGAATCCTCTCCTCTTGTTCGCAGTTCCTATCATGCTGATGAGCATGCAAGAGCAATATTATAGTTGTAAAGTTGAGGGCAA
>JBGSOQ010000255.1:0-1741 GCA_041739035.1 Ignavibacteriaceae bacterium
TTGGTTGAAAACTTTAGTATTGATGCTTCCAGAATTGAAACAGATGGGAAGGGAGAAGGTCAGCCGATTGCACAAAATGATTCTGCAGTTAATAAATCACTAAATAGAAGAGTTGAGTTTTTAAAACTTTAAATTGAAAAAGTAAACTAAGAGCAATCGTCAAGGGGAAATATCTTTTAAAAGATATAAATAAAAATATTCAATCAGCCAAAAGCCTTGATATTTTCATTTGTTTGTTTTTAACTTGTTCAAATGTTCCTCCGCTCTGAATTTTACAATTTTGGTGATAAGTTTTTTGGGCAGCGGTTTGTCAAAAGGGAGTTGAATGGCCCCTTTTGAGGTTTTATAATTCTTTAACTCAGCCTTGAAAAATTTTATTGGTGAAGGTGTCGGATAGAAACCGATATGTTTTTTGTGTGCTGCGAAATAGACGAGATTTCCTTTGAGATAAAAAGCAGGCATTCCATAACTAATTATTTCGTCCGCGTTTGGCGCGGCTTTATTAATTACTTCACGAAGCTGCGTTAGTTTATTTTGAATATTTTCGGGAAACCAGCTTATGTATTCGTCAATATTATTAGGTTTTCTTGATTCCATTAAACACACCACTTAATTTTTTCAGTATACTTTTTAAAATTGTTTAGAATTGCTTGCCATCCTTCTCGCTGCTGTTCGATTGTATGAGAGCTTTCAGCCTCAAAAGTTTCTGTGACGATTACAAAGTTATTCTGAGTTTTGAAAATTACCTCAACTTCTCTTTCATCGCCAAGTGTATATCCTATCTTTTCAAATTCATTTACTTCATTAAATAAACCTTCGAAGTCAAAGCCCACTGAACCATCTTTGGCTTCCATTCTCCAGGAGAATTTTCCACCGGATTTCAAATCATTACTTGCCTTTGGACAATGCCAATCCTGAGAAGCAAAATTCCAATGGACGATATGCTCTGGTTTAGTAAAACATTCCCAGACTTTTTCAATTAAGGCATTAATTTTTACCTCAACAGTTATTTTAGTTTTATTACTCATTTGCTGCCTTAATTAATTTTTTTATAACAAACTTCTTCATATCAAACAAAGCATTCATTGCCTTATTTGCTCTTTTGGGATCTCGCAATAGCTGGTCTAAAATAATTGGAACAACCTGCCGCGAAATTCCAAATTTATCTTTAAGCCATCCGCACATTTGTGCCTTCGGATCGCCGCCTTCTGAAAGCTTCTCTCAGAAATAATCTATTTCTTCTTGTGTCTCACAATACAGTTCCTTTGGGTAGGCCGGATGTTTTTGATCCGGCTTCGTCGTAATGTGTAGTGCCATTAACTTTAGAGTTCTTGAAAAGCGATGTGTAAAAACTTACTGCTTCTTCAGCATTGTTATCGAACCACAAAAATGGTGTTATCTTTTGCATAGAATTCCCTTCGGAAAATAATCTAATTAAATAAAATCTAAATTTTATTGTTTAGCTAGGCCCTCTGCAATAAGATCAGGTTTTGAATCCGATACTTTTTCTTTTTCTTCTGTTTCTTCTGATGAGCGAGTGAATCTTGCAAGAAGAGTATAAACCAACGGGACCAAAATTAATGTTAGAAAAGTTGAGAACAACATTCCTCCAACAACTGCTAAACCAAGCGGACGTCTCGACTCAGCGCCAGCACCAAGCCCTATGGCAATCGGAAGTATTCCAAATATTGTTGCAAATGATGTCATCAGAATTGGTCGAAGCCGAATTATAGCCGCATTA
>JBGSOQ010000276.1:0-9003 GCA_041739035.1 Ignavibacteriaceae bacterium
TCCATTATTGTTAGAATTAACGATAGAGGACCTTACATTAGAGGAAGGGAACTTGATCTTTCCAAAGCTGCAGCTGAGGAATTAGGCATATTAGAAAAAGGCGTTGCAAGACTTGATATTGAGCAGATTACACTGAAAGGAACCAACTTTCCAGTGATTACGCTCAATTAATAATTTTGGTGAAAGACTACCAATTGGCCCCCGTAAAAGCGGGGGTTTTTTATTTAAGTATAAGCATTAAACCAACTAAATTATTAAATTACAACAGCTTAATTAAATTTTCTAAAGAATGATATGAAATTAAACTTGGGTTGTGGTAAAGATATTAAATCGGGTTATATTAATCTGGATATTGTTGATTACGGTGGTAATGAGATCCATGATATAACAACTTTTCCATACCCCTTTGAGGATAACACATTTGAGGAGATTTATGCTTCCCATGTTCTGGAACATCTTGATAATTTTAATAAAACCGTTACAGAACTTTATCGAATATCCAAACCGAATTGTATTATCATCGTGTACGCTCCCTTCTTCCTTAATACCAAATACTTTGGTGAACCAGATCATAAAATTCCGTTTTCAATCAGAACCTTTGATAATTACGAATATATAGGCAATAGAAAATTAAAATTTTACGAAAAATGGAAGCTTGACCATAGAACCAATTATGAAAGTGCCGCTAAGTTTGAAATTTTAGAAAAAGAATTTATTACGTCCCATTTTGCGGCGTTAAAATGGATGGATTTCGTAGTGAACATTGAACCCGTGATTTATGAGAGATTTTTTGCTGGAATTTTCTCTCCCGAGGAGGTCTACTTTAAGCTGAGAGTGGTTAAGTAATTTTGGTTACATATGAGATATTCCAGATTTCGAGGTTCAGAAATCGTTTATAAATCTGGCATATCTAAACATCTATAAACCCAGTTTCTTCTGTATGCTTATCAAGGCTTGAGGAACCGGGTTTATTTTTTCCACAATTTATAAGTAATTGAAATAGCTGTCGAATGATGTTCACTGCAAATATATTTGATAAGTATATCCAAAAATCACTAAATTCTATTTCTCTAAAACAAAATTTTGAATGAAAATGAAAACTTTACAAAAATTAATTCTGCCGTTGCTTCTTGTTGCTGTAGTATTCATCATTTACAAATTTTATTTCGCTAACGGAAAGGGGCTGGGTTCCTTTGCTGATTTTGATCCCAACAACAATGCTGTTAAGCCAATAACGGTTAAGGTTCTGCAAGATAGAGGAATTAACCAGCAAGGCGGCTCTGTAGTTTTTTATGTGTCTGATAAAAATAATCAAATCATGATGGTAACCGGTGAAGTTATGCTGCCCGAAGGTATTGAGAATGCCGAGATGGTAACATTAAAGGGGCATCTCAGTCAGGGAGGATTTCATACTCACGAAGTTGTAATTGAATAATTATTTATGAGCAATTTTCGGCTTGTATCTAATTATGAACCTGCTGGTGACCAACCTCAAGCTATTAAGGAATTGGTAAATGGATTAAACCGCGGTGATAAATTTCAAACATTACTTGGAGTAACCGGGAGCGGGAAAACTTTTACAATTTCAAACGTTATCCAAGCCGTCAACAAACCAACTTTAATCATTTCGCATAACAAAACCTTGGCCGCACAGCTTTATTCTGAGTTTAAGGGATTCTTTCCAGACAATGCAGTAGAATTTTTTATAAGCTATTACGATTACTATCAGCCCGAAGCTTACGTGGTTAGAAGCGATTTATATATCGAAAAAGATTTTTCGGTAAACGAAGAAATTGACCGGCTGAGATTAAAGGCAACAACGTCTCTCATTGAAGGGCGAAGGGATGTTATTGTAGTTGCAAGCGTAAGCTGTATTTATGGTATTGGTGCGCCGCAAGAGTATGCAAATCAAATTTTGTTTTTGAAAAAGGGTGAGAAAATCGCTAGAAAAAAATTGCTGCGCAACTTAATTGATATTCATTACGTGCGCAATGATGTTGAATTTTCACGAGGCACTTTTAGAGCCAGGGGTGATGTTATAGAGATCATCCCCGCATATCAAAATGAAGAGGCAATAAGAATAGAATATTGGGATGATGATATTGAAAAACTTTCCATAATTGATTCTGCCACAGGTCAGGTAATTAAAGAAATTGAATCAACAGCTGTTTATCCCGCCAAATACTTCGTTTCGAATAGAGAACAAATACAAAAAGCAATTCATAACATAGAGCTTGAGCTTAAGGATAGACTAGAATATTTTCGATCACAAGAAAAATACCTTGAAGCTCAGCGAATTGAGCAGCGGGCTCGTTTTGATATTGAAATGATGAAAGAGATAGGTTATTGTTCGGGAATTGAAAATTATTCCAGGCACATGGATGGACGAACTCCCGGATCACGCCCTTACAATCTTTTAGATTATTTTCCTAAGGATTTTTTGCTGGTAATTGATGAGTCACATGTTACCGTCCCTCAGATAAGAGGAATGTATAATGGTGACCGATCGAGAAAAGAGACCTTGGTAGAATATGGATTTAGATTACCTTCGGCACTAGATAACCGCCCTATGAAGTTTGAAGAGTTTGAGGGTATGCTTGATCAAGTTATATACGTAAGTGCAACCCCAGCTGATTTTGAGCTTCAAAAAACAAGCGGCATTGTGGTTGAACAAATTATCAGACCAACGGGTTTGCTGGATCCTGGAATTGAAGTGAGACCAATTAAAGGACAGATAGATGATCTTATTGGAGAAATTAGGGAGCGATCCATAAAGAAGGAAAGAGTACTCGTTACTACATTAACAAAAAAAATGGCCGAAGATCTCGCAGACTATCTTGATAAAATCGGCATTCTTGTTCGTTACATCCACAGCGATATTGATGCACTCGAAAGAGTCGAAATCCTTAGAGATTTGCGCCTTGGCGATTTTAATGTTCTTGTAGGAGTCAATTTGCTTCGAGAAGGTCTTGATCTACCAGAAGTTTCTCTTGTTGCTATCATCGATGCCGATAAAGAAGGCTTTTTACGAAGTGAAAGATCGCTGATGCAGACCGCCGGCAGAACTGCCCGTAATGTTAATGGTAAAGTAATAATGTATGCTGATATAATTACAGAATCGATGCGAAAAACAATAACCGAAACAAATAGACGAAGAAAGCTGCAGAAACAATACAATGAGGAAAACAATATATCACCCAAAACCATCTATAAAAGTGTTGATGAAATTCTTTCCTCAACTTCCATTGCAGATATAAGAAAAAAAGAGGAGAAAGAGTCGTTTGTTTTTTCTAAAGTTGCTGAACCTATTTTAAAGTACATGAGTACCGAACAGAAGAAGGAACTTATTGATCAGCTTACAGAACAAATGTATCAAGCCGCAAAGGATTTAGAGTTTGAAAGAGCGGCTTCCATCAGAGATGAAATAGGCCAGCTGAAAAAAACCATTAAATAACCCTTAGAAGTAAAAGCATATTATTCCGCCAGCCCATACTGCTCCTACTATTTTTTGTTGCCGTCAATAGGTAAATAAAGTTAATTTAGTATAGGATTTTAAAAATCACTCTAAATGCAAATAATTTATTTTTAAATAATACTAATGCAAGCTGAAATTAGGGAAGTAATAAGCAAAAAGGACTTGAAGTCGTTCATCAAGTTTCCTTTTTGGCTATACTCAAATAATGAATTTTGGGTTCCGCCATTAATTAATGAGGAACTAAATAATTTTAATAAAGATAAAAATCCTGCATTTGAGTTTTGCGAATCTTGCCAGTGGATTGCATACAAAGAAAATAAAATGGTCGGAAGAATCGCCTGTATTATCAATAAACGATATAACGAAAAGGTCAGGAAAAACGTTGCGCGTTTTGGATACGTGGATTTTATTGATGACGAAGAAATTTCTTCCAAATTATTTCAGACCGCCGAAAAATGGGCTCACAGCAAAGGATGCGTTTCAATTCATGGCCCTTTAGGATTTACTGATATGGATCCTGAAGGAATGCTCATCGAGGGATTTAACGAATTGGGAACGATTGCCACCATTTATAATTTTCCTTATTATCCCCAACACATTGAAAAGTATGGCTTCAAAAAAGATATTGACTGGGTTGAATATGAACTTTACCCGCCACAAGAAATTCCCGCTAAGGTCGAAAGGATTGCAAATGCAGTTCGTGAAAGATATCACTTGAAAAAGTTAGATATTAAGAAATCAAAAGAATTGCTTCCGTATGCTCATGAAATATTTAGAGTTCTGAACAGCGCTTATGCTGATATTTATGGTTTCGTTCAATTAACAGATAGACAGATTGATCTTTATGTGAAACAGTATTTTGGTTTTATCAAACCGGATTTTGTTCCTGTGATTTTGAATGAAAAGAATGAGGTGGTTGCTTTTGGTATCACAATGCCGTCGCTGTCAGAAGCATTTCAAAAAGCGAAAGGCAGATTGCTTCCATTTGGTTTTATTCACATACTAAGAGCAATGAAAAAAAACAACCGCGCTGATCTTTATTTAACAGGCGTGCGTCCCGATTATCAGGACAAAGGCGTTAATGCAATGCTGATGTATGAATCGAATAAGACATTTAAAAAACATAATATTATAAAAGTTGAATCCAATCCGGAATTAGAAACGAATGCAAAGGTTCGTGCTCAATGGCGTTTTTATGAAGAACGGCAGCACAAAAGAAGAAGATGTTACATCAAAATATTAAATTCTGTTTGAATTTGAATTAAATATTTTTTTCTGTTTAGTTGGCATTATGAAAATAGTCGGAGCTAGCACACGATTAAGTTTTTCCCCCTTATAAATAACTTGCTCAAGAAATAGCCCTGATGGCGGAGCGGTAAAGATAGCGGGCTTCCTCGTATTGGTTTGAAGAAATTTTTGCAGGTCTTGCTCAGTCAATTTTCCTCTGCCAATTTCAACAAGTACACCAACCATTCGCCTAACCATTTTCCATAAAAAATGCGAGCCGATAATCCTAATCAAAATCAACTCGCCTTCTTGTTTCATTTGGATATCTTCTATCAAAACTTTTGTTGATTTTTCTTCTCCATCTTCATCAGCGAAAGAAGCAAAATCATTCATACCAACAAATAATTCCGATGCTGATTGCATTTTAGTGAAATCGAGTTTGTCCTTTATCCACCATACATAATTTTTGCCAAAAGCGGTTCTCCGCTTAGAAATTTGGTAGATATAGCTGCGGTTAATTGCATCATGTCTTGCATGAAATTTTGGATGAGATTTTTCTACTTCCAAAATATTTATATCCGAAGGAAGTTCATCATTAAACTTCATTCTAATTATTTCAGGAGCTAACATGGTGTTTGATTCGAGATGAGCTACTTGCAACAAAGCATGAACTCCAGCATCGGTTCTTCCTGAACCCTGAACATCAACCTTTTCATTCTTAAAAATTTTTTCGGCGGCTTCTAGAAGTTTGCCTTGTATGGTTCGGACATTTTTTTGAACCTGCCACCCGCTGTAACGGGTTCCTTCGTATTCTATGTAAAGTTTGAAACGTGACATCCGTAGTTATTTTATCTCATGAGAAATACTATTATTCGCTTTGGTGGGAATTAATTATTAATGTTTCTTCGGCATAATCCTCATTCGTCTCGTAAATTCTTATCTTAACTGAGGAGATGTTTTTGGGCAGTTCAAATTTTTTAATTTCACCCAGAACAAACTTGCAAATGTTTTCCACAGTAGAGTTAAAATCAACAACAAGTTTCTTTGATTTTATTTTTTCTAGAAATTCAATTACTGCTTTATCATTCTTATTTACCATAAAAGCATGGTCAAATTTTTCAATTAACGGTTTAATTATTCTATCAATATCATAAAAGTCAATTATCATATCTGCTGCATTCAATTCTCCCTCGAACTCAACAATCATTTTGTAAGAGTGTCCATGAATGTTTTTGCAATTTCCGAAATGTTCGGGTAAACGGTGCCCCATTTCCCACTTAAATTCTTTTGCTGCTCTCATTAAACTCCTCTTTTAGTTGGCTCCCAAATATACTTATGCATTTGCATTTGCAATCTAACCTTTAAATTATCTTGTAATATCCATTCGGCAAGCTGAGCCGGCTCAAGCTCAGCAAAAACATTTGAAAATAGAATTGAACATTTTCCCCTCATTGAATATTTATCCACCATGTTTTTTGCCCAGTCATAATCCTCTCGATTTCCAATGACAAATTTAACCTCATCATTTTGCTTTAAGTAATTAATATTTTCATACAAATTTTTATGAGACATTTTACTCGAGGGACATTTTAAATCCATAATCACTTTTACCCGTTGATCGATTTCTTTAATTGACAAGCTTCCGCCGGTTTCAATCATTACTTCGTAACCCAAATTACATAGCATTTTGATTAAACTATGAGTTTCCGATTGAACTAACGGTTCACCACCCGTAATTTCAACGAGCTGACAATTGTATTTTTTAATCTCGTTTATGATTTCTTCAAAGGAATAATCTGCACCTTCAGTAAATGCGTATTCTGTGTCGCAGTAGGAACATCGAAGATTACAATAAGTCAATCTGATAAAAATACAAGGCAAGCCTGCCAAAGTACTTTCACCCTGAATCGAATAAAATATTTCATTAATTTTTAACATTTTTTTATGCGCTTGCTTGTTCTAAAATCACCTAAAAGTGCTTAAATACATCGTAAAACTAAGCTTTATTTAATAAAAAGCTATGGTTGACAACATAGCACTGTTTCTATATATTTGTGCTCAATTTTTTGGAATAAACAAAGGTTTTTTGAATGGCATCACATAAATCGGCTAAGAAACGAATTCGTACATCTGAGAGAAAAAGAATTATTAATAAGCGGGGCGATTCTAAAATAAAAACTCTGGTTAAGAAAACTTTAGCAGCTAAGGACAAAGCTGAAATAGAAAAACTTTATAAAGAGGCTATTTCTTTTATAGATAAAAGTTCATCCAGGGGTAAACTCCACCGGAATACTGCAGCTAGAAAAAAATCTGCTTTGAGTAAACACTTAAATAAAGTTACTACAGTTAAATAATTAGACTTTAAAAATGTAAAAGCTCTTCACACTGAAGAGTTTTTTTCTTTTATCCCCCCTTTAATTACAAATCGGCTATTGCATCAATACCTTCCGGCATTGGGAGATAGAACCTGATCGGTAAAACTGTTCCATCCTTTTTCATTAGCCTCTCAACTCGCTTTTTAATTAGAACGCTGTGCTCAATATAAACTTCATCTTCTATAATTGAACCGAAAACATAACTTGTTCCTTTGATTAAAACTTTTTTACCTATGCGTAAAGGATAATCATCACTACCTGTCATATTAACGCTTGATTCGATTCTTGAATCATCGCCAATTTCAATATTTCCTTTAATGATATCTCCCCATAATATTTCTACGTTATTACCAATTTTTAAAATTTGATTTGGAAGGGCAGAGAGATGCACGTTTTGCCAAATGACAACATTTTGACCGAATTGAACATTTCCATCAACAAAAACATTTTTCTTGAACTCAATATTATAATTTAATTTTACTCCTTTGCCGATGTAAACACCTTTACCAATTTTAACATCAAGAGGAATATTTTTTTTATCCGTTTCAATTATCTCGGCAACTATTTCTTCATGAATGAAAAAATCCTCGGGATCATCAATTTCAATTAAATCTTTTAGCTGTTCATAGACTTTTCTTCTAGCAATATCTTCCATTTCTTTGAGAACCGACTTATTGTTAAAGCCCATTACCACGTATGGTGAATGCGGGTTTGCAGCGGTTACAGAATAATTTTTCTTGTTAAAAAGAGAAATTAAATCTGTGATATAAATTTCGTTTTGAACATTATTGCTCGAAAGCGAGTTTATGAGCTCAGTAAGTTTTTTATATTTGAAGACATAAACACCCGAGTTAAACTCTCTATTATCCTTAAGCTCTTGCTTAGAATATTCGTACATCTTTTTATTATAAACAACTCTATAAGGTTTTTCCGCCGGAAGAGCATCAATATCCTTAGCCTCCATAATCTCGATAACTTTTCCTGCATCTTTACCGGAGAGTTTGCCCGTGGTGTCTTTTTCTTTTACCCGAATTATTCTGCCATAAGAGTTGTTTTTTATATCACCTTCGAATAAACCTGTAAGCACAAGCATATCCGAGCCTGCTTTAAGAAATTCCTTTTTAATGGTTAGAATAGTTTGCTCATCAATCAAACCCATATCACCCGGCAGGATATACACTATTCCTTCAGAAAAAGATTTATTAATCTTATTTAATGCAACCTGAACAGCATGTCCAGTACCATTCTGTGATTCCTGATAAGCAAATAGGGTGGCTTTTCTTTTTCCTATTACTTCCATTACATCCTTTGCTTTTATTCCGACCACTACAAGAACGTTAATACCTTTAATTGAATTAACGCAAGCATTATAAACTCTTTCGACTGTTGGTACTTCCCATATTTTATGCAGCATCTTAGAACGATGAGATTTAATTCTTTTTCCATGGCCTGCTGCAAGGATTATAGCAATTTCCTCTACGCCTTTATTTAAATCAGAAGAAAATTTATTGGCTGCTTTTAGAATATCATCATGATTACTGTTTTTCATTAATTTCTCCATTAAAATTATTACTTGGGATAAATAATCTAATCTCTAAACTGCATCTCATAAAATTTACGATATAACCCGTTTTCGTCTGCTATTAAGTCTTCGTGTTTTCCAAGCTGAACAATTTTTCCTCGATCAAGCACCAATATTCTTGTGGCATTTCTTATTGTGCTTAAACGATGCGCGATCACAAAAGTGGTTCTGTTGACCATCATTCTTTCAATTGCCTCTTGAACTAAGATTTCAGATTCATTATCAAGTGATGAAGTTGCTTCATCAAAAATCATTATATCGGGATTTTTAAGAATTGCTCGCGCAATTGAAAGGCGTTGTCTTTGACCACCGGACAGCTTGACTCCTCTTTCCCCAATTATAGT
>JBGSOQ010000306.1:0-6185 GCA_041739035.1 Ignavibacteriaceae bacterium
ATTACAATGCTTACAGCATGATTAATAAATCATTCCAATTCAAACAAAAGCTGTCCTTTTACAACCATTTGAGTTTCTTTGATGTGAATACTTTTAATTCTCCCATCTTTTGGACAAGCCACGTCGTTTTTCATTTTCATAGCTTCTAAAATCAGCAAGCTTTGTCCACGACTGACTTTCTGCCCTTCATAAACATTTAATTTGACAATGATCCCGGGGATAAATGAATATATTTTTTGGGGATCAATTGCTACATAAGGTTTTCTGCGCCTAAACTTAGGTGTAAGCCTGGTTTCATACGAAGTATCATCAATTACAATATGACTAAGCTCTTTTGAATTTTCCATAATTAATGAGGGGAAATGCCGTGTTTTCTTTCAGGTTTAAATTCTTTTTTACTATCCGAAACTTTTATAGAATGAATTAAATAATCACGTGTTTCAGATGGATTTATAACCGCATCAATGTGCCCGTTTGCAGCCGCAACATAGGGATTAGCAAACTTTTCTGTATATTCTTGAATTTTTTCTTTCCTAGTTTTTTCGGGATTAGGCGAGTTAGCAATCTCATTTTTAAAGATAATATTTGCAGCCCCCTCCGGTCCCATTACAGCAATTTCAGCAGTCGGCCATGCAAAAACAAAATCGGCACCAAGATGCCTTGAACACATTGCAATATAACCACCCCCGTAAGCTTTTCGGAGAATAATTGTCATTTTTTGAACCGTAGCTTCACTGTAAGCATATAGGAGTTTAGCTCCGTGCCTGATAACTCCATTATGTTCTTGATCAACACCGGGTAAATACCCCGGAAGATCTACAAAAGTGATAAGAGGAATATTAAATGCGTCGCAAAATCTAATGAAGCGCGCAGCTTTATCCGATGAATCGACATCTAGAACACCCGCAAGAACTAGGGGCTGATTACCGACAATTCCAACAGTAACACCAGAAAGTCTTGCAAACCCGATAACAATATTGGCAGCCCAATTTTCCTGAACTTCAAAAAAATCTGAGTCATCACAAATAGAGCGAATTATATTTCTAACATCATACGGTTTAGAAGGTTCCGCCGGAATAATTCTCGTTATATCGTATTCCATTTTAGGAGGTTTTGAAGGAAATGGAATGGCCTTTTTAGAATTATTCCAAGGAATAAAAGTCATTAGTCTTTTTATCTGGTCGAAGCATTCTAGTTCGCTATTAGCAAAAAAGTGTGCGTTGCCAGATATTTCAGTTTGAACTCTCGCTCCGCCTAAATCTTCCATAGATATTTCTTCACCCAAAACCGTTTTTATTACTTCGGGTCCGGTGATAAACATCTTTGAAATTTTATCAACAACAAAAACAAAATCTGTAAGAGCCGGTGAGTAAACTGCACCGCCGGCACATGGTCCAAGAATAACTGAAATTTGCGGTACAACTCCGGATGCTAAAGTATTTCTATAAAATATTTCACCGTAACCGGCTAAGGAGTTTACGCCTTCTTGAATTCTGGCACCTCCTGAATCGTTTATGCCAATGATTGGAATGCCAAGCTTAATAGCTTGATTCATAATCTTTGTGATTTTGCGTGCATGCATCAATCCAAGCGAACCACCTGCAACAGTAAAATCCTGAGCATAAATACACACCGGATGGCCTGAGATCATTCCAGTTCCGGTTATTACACCATCACCGGGGAGTTCTTTTTTATCCATTCCGAAATCTTTTCCGGCATGTTTAACAAAAAGATCATATTCGTGGAATGTACCAGCATCAAGAAGTTCAGTAATTCTTTCACGCGCAGTCAGTTTTCCGCTGGCTATTTGCTTTTCAACAGCTTTTGGACCGCCACCAATGCTTGCATTTTCACGCCTCGTAAAAAAATCTAAAACTTTGTTTAAGAGTGACATATCAATCCACAAGATTGTTATAAATTAGGAACACTTGCTGATATTAAAAATAAGCAAAAGAAATGAATAATGTTTGGCCATTTGGATTACTTGCCGGATGTGTATTTAATCACCTCAGCTTTTTCAATGGTGATTAAAACACCACAGTTTGCTTTAGTAATAATTTCGTCAAGAAATGGAAGAGCATCCTTTATTTTTTGTTCAGAATCGACGATTTCAATTAAAACCGGTAAATCATCCGACAGTGCAAGAAATTTTGCTTTATGAATGACCGATTTTGCACCAAAACCTTCTAATCCTCTAAAAACAGTTGCACCTGCCAATTTCAATTCTCTAGCCTTCCTAACAATAACCTCATAAAGTGGTTTGCCTTCAAATTTATCAAGTTCACCAAAAAATATTCTCAACAATTTACCATCACCTTCAATTTTCATAAAATCTCCTAAATTATATTAAAATAATTTTGCGATTATTGATCCAATCCAAACAGATGCAAGACAAACAATAACGCTTAAAAATATATTGAAAAAAGCAGTGATGTAATCCTTATCTTGCAATAAAACAAAAGTTTCGTAACCGAATGTAGAAAAAGTGGTGTAGCCTCCTAAAAACCCGAGCATTAAAAAAGTTCTAATTTCTGGACTGATCAGAAAACGATTTTCTGAAATCTCAGCAATGAATCCTATTAAAAAGCAGCCTAAAACATTTACAACGAATGTTCCGTAAGGAAATTTTTCACCAAAGATTTTATAGGCATTTACTGATGTCCAGTATCTTAATACTGAACCAATAAATCCGCCGGCTCCGATTAATAAATATTTAAACAAGTTTCTTTTTCTTTCAGGTGATAAATTAAAATTACAATTTAAAACAAATAAAATTCAATTCCGTCTTTGCTTCAAACCTATTATTCATTAATCAAACTGCGGGCTTTAGCTAAAGCTTCATCCAGATCCCCAAAAAAGTTCTCTTCCTTAATTTTATCAAATAATCCTGAGCGAATCAGTTCAAACATTGGCTGCTTGTGAAGACCTGATACTAACAGAACAGTTTTCTCTTTTTGAAGCTGGATAAATAAATCGTCAAGCGCTTTTAATCCGCTGCCATCAATTACAAGCAAATGATGTGTTTGTAGTATTATTACTTTGGGCGTTTTTTCAAACTGTTTAATTGTTTCTCTGAATTGGTCCACAGCACCAAAGAATAGCGTACCGTATACCTCAAAGATCTCAACACCTTTAGGAATTTCCTTAGACCCAATTTCTCCGGAGTCATTACCTTCTTCAGCAGCACGCATTGATTCGGTCAATAGACGAGCTTCTGTAACATCAGACATCTTTTTAATAAATGATAATGCAGCAAATACCAATCCCACCTCAATTGCGACAGTTAAATCTACGAAAACAGTCAGTAAGAAAGTGTTGATAAGAATCACTCTATCACTTAATGGTGCTTTAAATGTTTTAACAAATGACTGCCATTCGCTCATTTTATAAGCAATGAAAATTAAAATTGCGGCGAGTGCAGGTAACGGGATAAGCGAAGCATATGGTGCAAAGAACAACATGATAAGTATGAGAACGATTGAATGAATTATCCCAGCTATAGGTGTTTTACCGCCGTTTTTAATGTTGGTGGCTGTTCTTGCGATTGCTCCTGTGACCGGAATCCCTAAAAATATTGGAGAAACTATATTCCCAACCCCTTGCGCAACAAGTTCCATATTTGATCTATGCCTTGTGCCCATCATTCCATCTGCAACAACCGCGGATAATAGTGATTCGATCGCCGCTAAAATTGCTATTGTAAAGGCAGGCGAGAACATTTTTGTTATAACTGCCCAGTTTAAATGCGGAAATGATGGTGCAGGAAAAGTGTTTGGTACATTTCCGAATTTTGAACCGATAGTCTCAACCGGTAATTGAAAGATTTGTACAATTAATGTTGCAACAACAAGCGCGACCAATGAGCCGGGAATCTTTAAATTAAATCTCTGCCAGACAAATATTAAGATTAGCGATACAACTCCAATAACTAAAGCTGAAATATTATATGAATTGAAATTCTGAAAGTACAATGTCCATTTGTCTAAAAATTCAGCCGGAAGAGATTTAATATTCAAACCAAATAAATCATTTATCTGGCTCGAAAAAATTATTACTGCTATTCCGCTTGTAAATCCTATTGTGAGTGAGTAAGGGATAAACCTCAGCAGAGTTCCGAAACGAAATAATCCCAGTATTACTAAAAATATTCCTGCGAGGATTGTAGCGATCGCTAATCCATCATATCCATACTGCTGAATGATTCCATAAATTATTACGATAAAAGCTCCGGTAGGACCGGAAATTTGTACTCGTGATCCAGAAAACAAAGAAACAACGATTCCCGCAACAATAGCAGAGAATAATCCTTGTTCGGGCTTTACTCCGGATGCAATTCCAAAAGCTATTGCCAGAGGGAGCGCAACTATTCCTATCAATACGCCCGAAATCAGATCGGCTATGAATGTTTTTTTTGAATAACCTTCTTTAAATACAGTTATTAACTTAGGAGTGAGGTCTATTGGGAGCTTAAAATTAATTTTCATTATTTGATAAAAGTAAACGACAAAAAATATCGGCTGATTGCGAATCCGCTATTAGAATTAAACCAATATTTTAAAATAGTCAAATATTTCATTTTAGCGTAAGAATTTTTTGAGAAGAATTACTTTCATTTTAACCTAACAATTTATCGCATCTATGTTTAATTTGGGCTTAAGATTTTTGTTCACCTAATCACTAATCAAAAAATTTTTATGAATCGTTTTTACAATTATTGAGCGGGCTATTATTGTCACAAAAGATTGAACAGGACATAATTCCTATCACACGTTTAACTGCTCTATGGGCATTAAGTGAATCCATGCTTGGCGGATTGCTTCACGCAGCTCACATTCCGTTTAGGGGAATGATTATTTCTTCGGCCGCGATAATAATTATTTGCTTGATTGCTCACTTCTCAGAAAAAAAAGGCGAAATTCTGAAAGCAACAATTATTGTTATTCTGATAAAAGCAGCAATAAGCCCTCACACACCTATTGCCGCTTACTTGGCTGTTTTTTTGCAAGGTTTGCTGGGAGAGATTTTTTTCAATAAAAAAAGATTTTTTGCCTTGTCGGCTATTTTATTTGGATTTGTGGTTGGAGTTTTAACCGGTTCACAAAGAATAATAACTTATACTCTCATCTTTGGCACAACATTTTGGGAAGCTATAAATCAGTTTGTTAAATATGTCATAAATGAATTTTTACTATCCTCAGACGAAATAATTTCTTTCAATTTTAGTCTAATTCTTATAATTACATATATTCTCATTCACACACTTTTTGGAATTGCCGCGGCATTTTTGGCTTCAAAGCTTCCGCAAAAATTAAATTCTGAACAAGCTAAAGACATGATACTCTCGGGGAAAGATTTAATTTTTACTCAAGCTGGCAATTATGATAAAAAGAAAAAAAGCAAACCCTGGTGGAAAAAAACGTCTTTCTATATTATTTTTATATTTGCGGGAATATTGCTAATAATCTCTTACACTAACCCAAGCGCAATAAATCTAAGTCAAAAATCAATTTTACTTATGATTATTCGAGCTATCCTCATAATGGTAATTTGGTTTTATTTTTTATCACCCATTCTGATAATTGTAATCAACAAACTGCTCCTCAAAAGGAAAAACACTTATGCCGATGAGATAAGCAGTATTATAAATCATTTTCCACAATATAAAAAAATAGCTGCAGCCATTTGGAGATTATCATCTCAACAAAAAGGATTAAAGAGATTTAGCTATTTTGTCACAGCGCTCATTGCCAATGTTTTAACTCTAAAAATTACCGATTAACTGAAGATATTTGTTGGTATTTTAATTAATTTCACATATGAAATAGAATAACAATAATGTTTCAAACAATCACGTTCATCCTAAATCATCAAAAAATAGAAACGGCTCTTCATCCCGCTACTACAGTTTTAGACTATATTAGAAAACATCAACACTTGACCGGTACAAAAGAGGGCTGCCGTGAAGGTGATTGCGGTGCTTGCACAGTTTTAGTTGGCACACTCCGTGAAAACAAAATTAAATATCAAAGCGTGAATTCTTGTCTCATGCCCTTGGGACAAGCCGAAGGTAAACACATCGTAACGATCGAAGGATTGAACTTTGAAGAACTTTCGATTATCCAACAAGCTTTTATTGATGAAGGCGGAACCCAATGCGGTTTTTGCACACCAGGCTTTATTGTTTC
>JBGSOQ010000308.1:0-26075 GCA_041739035.1 Ignavibacteriaceae bacterium
GATAATCATAAAATGAATAATAATCGCCATAATATGGTTCTGAATAAAATTCATTATAAGAACTCTCGGTTGGAAATTCCTCATTAGGCATCCAAATTGCCGTATAGCATCCGTTCAAAGTGAATAGCATTACTATAATTAATATTGATCTTTTAATATGTTTTTTCATTTTATTTACCTTCTTCTTCTATCAGTCTCAGGGTTTCTACCTTCGCCGCCATTACGAAGATCACTTATTTCTCTTGGCCTCTCATATGATGGTTTTGAATCTGGAGGATTGACTATGACAATAATCGGTCTTATTGTGGGTGGATCAAAATCCGGCGGCGGAGGAGGATAAGGATCATCAGGCGGAAAATATGGTTCGTATGGAACATCTGCAAGTTCTGCACCATTTGATAATGATAAATAAGTATAACACCCGTTCAGCATTAAATTTAGGCCGATCAATATTACCGGTATCAAAATAAAATTCTTCATTTTATTTACCTTCTTCTGTCACTGCCGCGATTTGTACTACTCGGAGGCGTAGATGATCTAGGTGGAGAACTGCTCCTCGGAGTATTATTGCTTGGCGGGCTATAAGTTCTTTGAGGAGGCGAAGATGACCTTGGGGTTTGCTGCGGTCTTTTTTCAATCCTAGATTCATTGCGATTTCTAGTTTCAGTTCTCGGTTTTGTGGTAGAATTATCCTTCTTAATTTTAGGAGCACTATTTTTATCAACTTCTCTTCTTCTGGTATCTTCTTTTTTCGGAGGAGTTGTTCGATTTTCTGTGGATCTGTCTTTAAATATGCTCTCGTAACGTTTTCTAGTTTCTTTTTGACGATCACTCGGAGTTTTTCTTATGCTTTTGTCATCACCTCTATTTCTATTATTATTGTCATAAACAGGATTTTTCCTGCGTTCTTCCTTCTTAACATCGGTTTTTTCTCTATTGAGATCCCTGCTTCTTGAAGTTGTGTTTTTATCTAAAAGAACTTCACCTTTTCTGTCTCGGGTTCTAACTTCTTTGTTTAGAGTTCTCGAATCTCTTCCAGTTAGTGCACCTCTTGAAACATAGCTATTCCTTAATCCGGTATTATTTCTTATACCGTAACCATCCCTGGTCCTTTCACGATATTTGTAATTGTCATAATTATAACTGTAGCCCCAATTATAATTTGGATAGTAGTAGTAAGGATTATAATATGAATAGTAGTAACCAGGGTAATACCACGATGATCCGCACCAGTTCCAGCTATAAAATGGATCCCAGCAGAAGAAAGGATCGTAATAAAAATTACCAAATGAGAATCCAACATAAACAGAGGGATGGTATCCCCAAAAGTATCGGCGATAAGATGGATAATGCCCCAAATAATACTTATTAATTACAATATCCGCATCATCTTCATAACCGTAATCGCTTTCGTATTCATTGGAAACTTCCGAAGTATCGTAATCTTCTTCTTGATCATAATAGCCATAGTCATCATAATCTTTAGAATAACTTTCGTCTCTAGTCGCCATCTGAGTGTAACAGCCCGCAATAAAAATTGTTGATGAGAAAATGATCAATAACAGGTAAAAATATTTTGTTTTCATGATTCCTCCACTATAATTAACTACTTAAAAATCGTCAATAATTAGGCCTAATCAAAGGGGAGAAAAAGTATCTAAAATCAATTCATTTTAGGGTTTAGGAGAGGTGAACTGTCTAATAGAATGAACTGTTATGTACAATATTAAAGACATTACTTAAATCGCTTACATGAGGCTGCTTTTAAGCATGATCTCAAATACTATTTCCATTTGGCTAAATGTTTCGAATAAACTCTATTCTTAATGCTCGGTCAGCTGTGGTTGGTGATAATTTCTTATTATTTAACAAATCACGGAGATCGAAACCAAAAGTAAATCCTTCTCCTAATGTCCATCTCACACCAAGATTCAGGTATCCATTTCCTTTACCAAAAATTTCAGATTGGTTATCGTTAAAAGCGAAATCATATTCTCCGACTAACGAAAAACTTTCGCCTAATGTTTTTTCAAAACCGCCGGTTAAATTTATGAAATTATCGCCATCTCGAGTCTCAAGCGAGTAGCTTGCTGCACCGTGAAGACTTAGATATCCAAGCAAAGCAAAGTTTTTTGAAACAGCACCGAAAAATCCCGGTGATTTTATACCATATCTTCCAGTTTCTTCAGAAAATGTCCCTTTTCCTTGGGAGTTAAATCCCAAAGTGATTGCGGGAACAAGAAGCGTCTCTTTAAATAAACGGAATCTAATATCTACTGCTGGAAGTTTATACCAATCGGGTTCACCAGCTCCGATGATATTTGCCCCGCCATAAGAAATTCCAAAACTAATGTCGTCGAAGACACCTACTTCTAGTCTGGCAATTACAACACCAAGTGGAAGATACTCAGTAACTACACTTACTAATCCCTTGTCGAGAATTCCTGCCGTCGGCATATCAATTAAAAACCTGTATTGATATTTTGCTTGCTCTCCAGCAGTTCCTTGCGCAAGGAAATTGGTGCTAAAAACTAGTAAAATTATTAAGATTAGTATATTTTTTCTCATTGTTTATCTTATCTTGAAAAAATTATAACAATTGGTTAGTTAAAATAAATTATTTTTAGCTTTTTTTATCAGTTTTATAAGATTTGAAATAATTTGATTTACTATTTCATCAGGCACACCATCTGCATGCTTTGATTTTAATCTCATATCGCATTGGTCGTTCACATAATCGATAACGACAAATTTGTTTTCATTTGTAAATACTACCTCTGTCGAAAAGAAATCTAATTGTATCAATCCAAAAATTGTTTTAGTAATCTGATTAAGTTTTCTTAAATTTATCTCTGATTTTAGCTCATCACTAATCAATTCGTATACATGAGTTTGATCATCCCACAGAACATTGATCACTTTACCGAAAGCCCAAAAACATCGGAACCAGGATCGTTTACCGTCAATCATGTTCGGGTAAATCTTTTCTTGAATCAAATATTTATCGTGATTGTATGCTATTCTTTCATCAAACACTTCATTTAACGATTCCGCACCGGTTACAACTCCTAAACCTCCGCCTGTGGTGTTGCAGGGTTTGATAATAAATGGCCTTCCTAAAATCGACAGATCATCGACGGATAATAAAATATCTTTTTTCTGGCTATGGGGGGGAATAATAATTGAGTAAGGAACATTTAACCCGGCAGTCATAAACTCTAAATGCATACTTGCTTTATCAATGGCATGCAGTACATTTTTATAAGGATTAAATATTTTGGTTTTTCTTCTTAGAAGAATTTTACCGATTTCCTCAAATCTTTCATCAACATCCCAAGCACGGTCGATATAAAAACTAAATGCTATCTTCTTTTGGAGCAGCTCTTCCTTAACCTCAAGTATGTTGTTCTCATGAATAACATAAGTGCTTAAACCAGCTTCATGAAGATATTTTTCGACCAACGATACAAAATCGACATCATATTCCCAATTATATGCTATACCAAGATCAAAATTTTTCATCATGCTTTTGTATTTTTACAAAGATATAGTTTACTATATTTGTATGCAACAATTACAGAACCGAAGATTGGTTTGAGAATGAATTTTTGTCTGTTATCTGTGCAAAATTTTTAACTTATTTCCTTATATGAATTACTTTTTTTTAACAATAAGCTAATAATGACGTATAAAAAATCTCTTTTAATAATTTTTTCTTTTGCTTTAATCTTAATAGGATGTTCTTCAAGTAAAGAAATCACCGAACTAAAAGTTGAAACAAAAAGCTCAATCGAACTCACGGATAAAGATTTTGAAAAGAGAGCGATGGATCATTTTATTAATGGTTCGATTGCTGAAGCCAAAGGCGATTATGCAACAGCTGTTCTGGAATTTCAAGATGCTTTAAGTCTTGATCCAAATGCCGGCATTTACTATGCTCTTGGAAAAAATTACTATAACTTAAATAAATTGTCACTTGCCATTCAAAATTCTCGTAAAGCTGTTGAACTGAATCCAAATAGAAAAGAGTATTATGTTCTTCTATCGAATGTTTATTCGACAGCTAGACAATTCGACTCGGCTGCAGCTACTTTGGAAAACGCACTTCAACTTGATTCTACCGATGTGGAGCTTTATTACAAACTTGCAAGATTGTACGAAGCATCCAAACCATTAAAGGCAATTGAAACTTATGAAAAAGTTGCATCGATCATCGGTCCGGATTGGAATGTGCTTATTCGTGTTGCTGAGCTTTATGAGAAATTGGGAAACCTTGATGCCGCAGTTTTATCAATTGAAAAATTGGTATCACTCGATCCGGCTAATGTTAGTTTGCAGAAAATTCTAATTGAATTCTACCAAAAATCTAAAGAACTAGATAAAGCGCTGGGAGTTGTAAATGATATAATTGAGTTAACTCCAGATGATCTTGATGCTCGAGAACGTAAAGCTCAAATTCTAATTGCTCAAAATAAATGGGATTTGGCTGCGGAAGAATACAATTACATGCTAAAACAAAAAAATGTTCCGCTTGATATTAAAATTCGTATCGGGGCTTCATATTTTAATCGTTCATTAAGTGATTCCACTCTTGCAAAAATTACTAAAGAATTTTTCCAGACTATAGATAAAGACACCCTGGATTGGCAAGTGAAAATGTTTCTTGGTGCGGTTGCAATAAATGAAAAAAAGGATTCTCTCGCCATTGAATACTTCAAAGTTGTTACAGATTTAGCGCGATGGAATGTTGATGCCTGGATTAGACTAGGCGGGTTGTACTTTGATAACAGAAAATATGAAGAAGCAGTCAAGGTGATGGATGAGGCGATTGAACTGTTTCCGGATGATTTTACCACTAATTTGATCCTAGGGTTATCGCTTGCACAGCTGGACAAGCATTCGGAAGCAAAATCCTATCTCAAAAAGTCTGTAGAATTAAAACCGGATGATATAACTTCACTTTCGTCTTATGCTTATACATTAAGCCAACTGAAAGAAAATGATCTCGCAGTCAAGTACTTAAAGCAAGCTCTTACAATCAATCCAGATGATGTTAACTTGTTAGGAACATTAGGTTTGATCTATGATTCAATGGAAAAATGGGCGGAATGTGACAGCGTTTATGAGCGTGCCCTTCAAATTGATTCACAAAATGCTTTAGTGAATAATAATTATGCCTACTCGCTTTCAGAAAGAGGTGAGAGGTTAGATATCGCACTTAAAATGGTTGAAATTGCTATTGCGGCTGCTCCGGATAATACTTCTTATCTTGACACAATTGGCTGGGTCTATTTTAAGTTAGGAAAATATAAGGAAGCAAAGAATTATCTGGAAAAAGCTATAGAAATTGGTGGTGAAAGCGCCGTTATGCTTGAACATCTTGGAGATGTGATGTCTAAACTTGGCGATACTCAAAAAGCAAAAATGCTTTGGCAGAAAGCTTACGAACTAGATAATACTAATGTAACATTGAAATCAAAAATTGATAAAGGCGAAATTTGAAAAAATATTTTAAGATACTTCTATTAATCTCACTATTCTCAGTTTTGATTTTTGACGGCTGTGTGCCATCAAAACCAACAGAGGATGTTGAAATACTTTCATCGGAGCGGTTAATTAATAAACTGGAAGTAAACAGAAGACGAATAAAAAGTTTTGAAGGAAACGGAATATTCACTGTCAGAAATTCGCAGATGAATAACAGCGCATCCTTCAGAATTGTACTTCAAAAACCCGATTCGATTTATCTCACCATTTACGGTCCTTTCGGAATCGAGCTTGCACAGGCATTAGTAACAAATGATAATTATATTTTTTATGATGCATTAAAGAATACTGCATACGAAGGTAAAGTTGATGATGAAGTTTTACGCAATATTTTTAAAATTGATTTATCCTTTAACGAATTACTTGATGCTTTTATCGGCTCTGTAAATCTTACAGATAATCTTTACAAGCAGCCGACGAGTTATGAAGTAATTTACGATAAGTATTTAATTACCTATGTCGATTCAGTTTCCTTCAAATCATCTCAATACAAAGTTGATGTGAGGGAGCTGGGAATAACGGAATATCTTCTGAAGGATAAAAACGGAGAAGTGACTATTGACGGTAAATATTCTGACTTCAGCATACTTGAAGGAGTTGCCGTCCCATACAAGATCGAGCTGCGTAATTCAAAAGAAAACCAGCTGGTTGTTGTTGAATACAGGAGTATGTCAGCCAATAAACAAAATATTTATGTTGATTTTGAAATCCCCGAAGATGCAACAATCATAAAATGGTAAGGTTATTTACATATGTAAATATCATTTTTCTTATCCTATCTGCCCTCGATACAAATGCCCAAAATATTTCTGAAATTAGTTCTAAACAAAATGAACTAAAATCGATTAAAAATGAAATTTCCTCGTTGGAAAAAGAAATTCTGAATAAAAGTAAAAAAGAAAAAGAAACATTCGGTGTTCTCCAAAATTATGATAAACAAAGTTTTCTGCTGAATAAAGTTATCGGGCAATACCGAACAGAAGAGAAACAGAAGCAAGGACAGATAGCTGAAACCGAAAAGAAAATAACATCTTTATCAAAAGAAATATCCCAGCTTCAAACAAACTATGCTAAGTATGTAAATGCTGTTTATCGTAAAGGTAAACAGTCAGATTTAGCCATTATCTTTGACTCCGAATCGATTTCACAAGCACTAAAAAGAATATTTTATTTGAAGAAATTTTCAAAAAGAAGAGAAAAAGATCTGATCAATTTTGAAAAAAATAAAAGCGAGTTATTAACTGCAAAGATCCGGCTTATAAATGAAAAAGAAGCAAAATCTCTTCTTGTGGAAAAGAAATTGGGTGAAGAAAAAATATTAAAGGAAAAAACGAATGAGAGAAAACTGGTTCTTAATGCTTTGAGGAAAGATAAAAATGAATTGAAAAAAGAGTTGGATGCTAAGAAAAAAGCAGAGATAACTATCAGAAATTTAATTGCCCGATTAAATGAAGAAAAACTGAAGCGTGAAAAGGAATTAAAAGAGAAAGAAAGAATTGCTGCTGATAAAAAAGAAAAGAATATTTCGGAGCAGAAAACGACATCCGGTAATAAAACAAATATCAAAGATGAGCGGGTATTTAACAGCTTCTCATCATTTGAACAGCTCAAAGGAAAACTGATTTGGCCGGTTAACGGGGGTAAAATTGTAAAAAAGTTTGGTGAAAATAAAAACTTAATTCTCAACACCATCACACTCAATTATGGCGTTGATATAAAAGTCACTTCGGATCAAAATGTTAAAGCGGTTTCGGGAGGAATAATCTCTGCAATCGAGTGGATCCCCGGTTACGGCAGTATAATCATCATCAGTCATTCGGATGAATACCGCACAGTTTACAGTCATCTCGCAGAAATACATGTTCAAGAAGATGAAGTTGTGAAAACAGGTCAGATTATTGCTGCCATAGGCGAAAGTATTGACGGAAATGTCCTCCACTTTGAAATATGGAACTCTCGTTCAAATCAAAATCCGGAAATTTGGTTAGCAAAAAAATAGTAATTGTAAATCGTTGAAAAATTTCATTAAAAGTAAAATTGCATCTAATCTCTTCTCATTAACCTCGGCAGAAATAGCTAAAAGACTTCTTGGGTTCTTCACGATAGTTTATCTTGGCAGAATTTTAGATAAATCCGGTTTTGGTATAATCGGTTTTGCAGCTGCATTTATCTCATATTTCATCTTAGTTGTTAACTACGGTTTTAGTACTTACGGCACCATGGAAATTGCTAAAGATGAAAGAAGAATTGCCAAATATGTAAATAATATTTTCACAATACGGATAATCCTGGCAATATTTTTAAGCTTAGTTTTAATTGTGTACTTGATCTATTCAGAAAAAAGCGATGTAACTAAGTACGTTGTTTTAATTACCGGGTTAAATCTTTTTACAAATGCTGTTGCTTTAAATTGGGTTTTTCAAGCTGTAGAAAAAATGTACTATATAGCTGTAAGGCAGATATTAGCTGGCCTATTAAGCTTAATTGGAGTGATTATCTTTGTTCATTCAAAAAATGACATACTGATTGCAGCCTCAATTTTAGCCCTCTCGGCATTATTTGGGAATATCTGGTTCATACCAATTTATCAAAGGATATTTGAAAAAATAAAGCTGGAATTTTCTTTTGATTTTTGGAAAGAACTATTCATAAAATCCTTTCCACTCGCATTTGCCGCAATGATGATTGGTATTTACTATAATCTTGACATGGTAATGCTCGGCTATATGAAATCCGAAGCTGATGTTGGAATTTACAGCGCCGCATACAAAATATTTTTGCTGGGCATTCTTCCTTTCCAGCTTATATTTTCGGCATTTTTTCCTATGCTGTCTCGCGTTGGTTTAATAAATACAAGCGAGTTTAAATCAACTATAAAAAACTATGCAAAGTTTATTCTAGGATCAGGATTTATCTCCGGAGTAATTTTGCTCTCATTTCCCGAGCAAATCATCCTAGTAGTTTTTGGTGAAAAATATTTAGCATCGTCTGTTCCACTATCAATACTTGCAATGAATGTTATCATGGTAAGTATAAATACATTTTTAGGTAATCCTTTAATTGCATGGAACAAGCAAAAGGATTATGCAATAGCCATCTCCTTTGGTGCAATAGCAAATATTATTCTCAATTTTATTTTAATACCGAAATATTCTTACATAGGTGCGGCATTTGCTACATTATTATCTGAATTGGCAGTTTTTGTGGGAGTGTTCTATCTTTTTAATAAATTCACATCAAGATTATTTGCAAAGAATAGATAATGAAATATGATTTTTTAATAGTTGGTGCGGGGTTTGCCGGCTCCGTAATGGCTGAGAGAATTGCTACGCAATTAAATAAAAAAGTTTTAATTGTAGAGAAAAGAAATCATATTGGTGGAAACGCTTATGATGAATATGATGAAAATGGAATTCTCGTTCATCGTTATGGGCCTCATTTATTTCATACAAATAGCGAAAAAGTTTTTCAATATTTATCTCAGTTCACTGAATGGAATTTTTACGAACATAGGGTTCTCGCAAAACTGGGTGATGAATATTATCCAATACCAATAAACCGAACTACAATCAATAAGCTTTATAACTTGAATTTATCAACCGATGATCAGGTTAAGGAATTTTTAGATAGTCGGAAAGAAAGTAGACATCCAATAATTAATTCTGAGGATATAATCGTAAATCAAGTCGGTTGCGATTTATTTGAAAAATTTTTTAAGCATTACACAAAAAAGCAATGGAATCTTGAACCGAAAGAATTGTCTTCTTCGGTTTGCGGTAGAATCCCAGTTCGATTCAATGATGATGATCGTTATTTCACAGATAAATACCAATACATGCCAAAACACGGTTACACTAAAATGTTTAAGAACATGCTTAGCCATAAAAATATTGAAGTTAGATTAAACACAGATTTTTTTGATGTTATGAGTGAAGAGAAATTCGATTTTTTAATTTATACTGGCCCAATTGATAGATTTTTTAATTATGAGTACGGGAAATTGCCTTATCGTTCAGTGAGATTTGAATTTCAAAACTATAAAACGGAAAAATATCAGCATGCGCCGCAAATAAACCACGTAAATGCTAAAGAAAAATGCACACGGACAGTTGAGTATAAACAAATAACAGAACAAAAAGCTGATTCTACTACAATTTCAATTGAATATCCTCAAGTTGAAGGTGAACCATTTTATCCTATTCCCACGAATGAACACCGAGAATTATATTTGAAGTACAAAGCAAAAGCAGATACACTTAAAAATATTTTATTTTGCGGTCGTTTAGCTGAGTATCAATATTATAATATGGATCAGGTGGTGGCGAATACATTAAAATTGTTTGAAGAAAAGATAGTATGAATGATACTCCTCTTGTGACTGTAAATATACTTTCGTTTAATCGCAGAGATGAATTGCAAAATACTCTGACTAAAGTTAATGAGCAGGATTATAAAAATATTGAAGTGATTGTTATTGATAATGCTTCTTCAGATGGATCATCTGAAATGGTCGTAAAAGAATTTCCTGAAGTAAAATTAATCAGATTAGAAAAGAATATTGGAATTGAAGGATGGAATGAGGGTTTTAAGGTAGCAAAGGGAGAATTTATTTTGGTGTTGGATGATGATGCGTACCCGGAGAAAGATGCAATCGGGTTAGCAGTTAATAGAATAAAAACCGATGATTCAATTGGCTGCCTCACCATGAATATTATAAACAATAATCCTCAAAATATTAATTTTCGGACACACTGGTTGCCTGATCTAAAGGTAAAAGAAACAGAATGGCCCATATTTGTTGGATGCGCTGCTTTATTCAAAAAATCATTAAAGATAGTAATGCCTATAGATTATTTTATTTATCAACATGAAATGCCAGTCGCTGCAGATATATACAATAAAAATTATAAAATATTTTACGATTCAAAAATTAAATGTTTCCATTATTTTAAATCTGGTTACTCTGACTTAAATGAGTATTATTTTTTTAAAAACAATCTAAAGTTTATTACTGGCTATCTTCCTTTCCTTTTAGCAATTTATTATTCGTCCAAATTGATATTTTTCTTTTTCTTTAAGTCTATTTATAAAAAATGGTTTAGAAAGTATTTGCTTGTATTAATAGAATTTCGCTTTGAGGTGCATCAAAAAATTTCGTTTAGATATTTTTTAAGTATGAGAAGACTGGAATTATTCAATATCAAAATATTGAAAAGAATTTTTAATTGAGATGATTAAAGTTTGTCATATTGTAAACTTGATAACAGGCAAAGCAGATGGTGTTTATTCACATCTCAAAATGATTTTTCAAAACTCAGATAGAACAAAGTTTCAGCACTATCTTGTTTTTCAGGGTGGAGAAAAGATAGAAAGAGAAATTTCCGAACTTGGGGTCAATGTCTTTGTATCGGAATCGTTGAAAAAGAAAATTTCCGTAAAAGCATTTTTTGAAATTTACAGAATAATTAAACAAAATAATATCAGCATAATTCATACTCATTTAGTTAAACCATATACCATTGCAGGTTTGTTAAATATTTTTCTGCGCAAAAAGTTTATATTCAACTATCACGGATTGTTTTTATCGGAAAATATTTATTATGGTTTCACAGAGAAACTCATCTACCGAATTTGTCATTTATTGATCAATATTTTGGGTACTGTGAATGCAGTTCTCGTCCCCTCAAAAAGAAGCCAAGCTCTGCTATCCGAGGAAACCAAATTGTTTCCCGAACCAATAGTTTACTATAATGGTTTCAACAATCGACCTAACTTTTTACTTGATAAATCCATTATTGATATAATAGAAAAAATAAGTGATGAGAATAAATCAATCGCAATTGTTGCAAGACTTGAGGTTCAAAAACGAATTGATAAGGCGCTTGAGTTATTTAAATGTATCATGGAAAAAAAGGGAAAAGTTCAACTTTTAATTTTTGGTGATGGCGATTTAAAACAACCACTTATTGAAAAAACTAATAATCTGGGAATAGAATCAAATGTTTTTTTCTTTGATTACGTTGCTAATATCGCTTCTTACTACTGTTATTTTGATGTTCTACTTTTCACATCTGACTGGGAAGGAACACCATTATCTATATGGGAAGCAATGGCAAATAAAGTTCCTGTTCTTGCTCCGGATGTTGGAGGTTTTAAGGAAATACTTACAGAAAATGACTGTGGTTTGATATATGATCCTGGTAATTTAAACGATGCTGAAGAAAAATTATTAAAACTTTTAAATGATAAGGATTTGAGAATAAGAATGGGAGAGAATGGTAGTGCTGCAATAAAAACAAAATATAATGAAAGAAATTTCATTAAAAGTATTGAAGATGTCTACTTAAGTCTGTAATTCAGATGAAAAGGATATTGTATATATCACCAAACTTTAATCTTGCTTGCGGAGTCAGTAAGCATGTTTATACATTACTTACATCGGAAAAACTCAACAGTGAATTTGATCTTTTCTTTATTACAAACGGCGGTGATGCACTTTTTAAACTAGATCTGGCTGGAATTAATTACAGCATTGAAAGTTTTAAAACAAATAGTGTTTTTCATTTTGATTTATTCAATAACCTAAAATGGGTAAAACAATATTGTGCTGAAAAGCAAATAGACATTATTCACTCACATCATAGATATCCAGAATTATTATCAAATCTTGTCAAGAAATCCTTAGGTATTAAAACGGTAGTAACAGTTCATAATTTTGTTAGCGGATTTAAAAAATTCAGTTATAAATCTAATCGTATTATAGCAATTAATTATGCTGTTAAAGAACACTTGCTTACAACATTTAGAACCGATACTAAAAAAATTGAGGTTTTGTATAATTGCATAAGAAATGAAGAAAATTCAGAATACAATGGTGCAAAAATTAAAAGATCACTGGATATTCCTGAGGGTTCTGCAGTAATACTATTTTTAGGAAGAATAATTAAAGAAAAAGGAATTTATTTATTATTAAAAGCGCATAAATTGTTGTTGGAATCTAATAGAAATGTGATATTAACAATTGCGGGAAGTGGAGATATTTCCATCGATGCTGTTAAAGATGTTGAGTTGAAAAGAATAAAAATTTTTCCACCAACAGATAATGTTAAACAATTGTATGCAATTGCGAATGTTGTTGTTCTACCATCCCAAAGAGAACCTTTTGGCTATACCATGTTAGAAGCAGGATTATATAAAATTCCCTTTGTTGGAAGCCGAGCGGGAGGCATCTCCGAATTCATTGAGGATCGGGTTAATGGTTATCTTTTCCAACCAGATAACGTAAATGATTTGACTGAAAAGATAAAATTCGTTCTCGACAATCCTTTAGTTGCACGAAATTCTGCACTTAAGCTAAATGAAAAAGTAGTTCGGAATTGTAATTGTAATGATTATTTTCAAAAGCTAACAGATATTTATCAAAAGCTTCTGGCTGATTAATGATTTTTAACAAACTGTACAAGCAGGCTAATGGAGTTGTAGATTTAATCGAAAGGACGCTTGGTACAAGAAGCAACTTGATTATCACTTACTTCAATCAGCATTGTTTTAATGTTTATAACTCTAATCAAGAATACAAAAATCTGATAGATAACAGCTTCATCGTTTTTCTTGACGGGATTGGGATTTATTTAACACTTAAGCTTTTTGGTTACAAAAATGTGCAAAGATTCAGTGCATCGGATTTAAATGGAGAAATTTTTCAGCATTTTTCCGAGCAACAAATTCCCATTTTCTTAATTGGTGGAAAATTTAGTGATGACTTCGTTCGAGAAAAAGCTAAGAACAGAAATTTAAATGTAGTTGGATATTATAATGGTTTTTTTAAAGAACAGAATCTTGACTTAGTAGCAGAAAGAAT
This sequence comes from Ignavibacteriaceae bacterium, assembly GCA_041739035.1. GTDB lineage: Bacteria > Bacteroidota > Ignavibacteria > Ignavibacteriales > Ignavibacteriaceae > XYD12-FULL-36-8. Next base: position 13,409 of record JBGSOQ010000308.1, read on the forward strand.
AAAACAATCTTCAGCAAGGGTAATTATTGTAGGTATGGGAGTGCCTGAGCAGGAAATTCTTGCAAGCAAAATCATCTCTTTAGTAGAAGTTGATCTTGTTCTTTGCGTTGGGGGCTTTCTAAATTTTTATTTTGAATCAATAAAAAGAGCTCCAAAATTTATTAGAAATTTGGGTCTTGAATGGACTTACAGGTTATTTAAAGAACCTGCACGGCTTTGGAAACGATATCTAATTGGTATTCCGATATTCTTATACAATATATTTAAAGAATATTTGAAATATAAAAGTGAAATCCGAAATTAAACTTTACTCTTACTTAAATAACTTTAAAAATATTTTAAAGCTTGTACTTTTTGCTAACCTTATTTTTTTATTTATCTACAATCTTTACCTTCATCCTATTGTTATAAGAATTACCTCAACCAAAAAATATAATATTGATATAGAATACTATAAAGGAATATTCGACAATTTAGAATATGCCAATATAATTGCTATACTAATAATCCTATTAACCTTCTTTAGGTACGAAATAATTAAGAACCGTCTTATTAACACACTAAAAAAAAATAATCTTTTATTTTTTTGTATTATCAGTAATGTAATTATTCAGTTGCTCATTTTATTATTCATAACACCAGAACCGATCTCAGATAGTAAATATTATATTGAACATGCAAATTTACTTTATAAGAGTGGCTCATATATCAATTCTTACGGAAATTTAACGGCTTTTTGGCCTGTAGGATTACCAGCTTACCTTGCATTTCTGAAATCATTTAGCCCAAGTTTCACTTTAATTGCCCGGCTTATAAACATTCTAATCTCAACAGGATTGATTCTTGTATGTTATACTGTTTTCAAAAAATATTTAACTCCGGCTAGTCTTAATTTATACTTAATCATTTTCACATTCTTCCCAAATAATCTGCTCTCTTCAAATATTATTCTAACTGATTATCCATTTACCTTCTTTCTTTGGGCCAGCATTTTAATGTTGTTAAAAATGAATGAGAAATCATCATTAGTATTTCCTGTTTTAATGGGAATATTTTGTGCTTTAGCTTCATATCTGCGGCCAATTGGAATAGTGCTGCCGTTTATATTTTCGGGAATTATACTTATTCAAAAATATCCGGTCCGTGGACAAAAAAGTGTTATTCTACTAACTGTATTTTTAGTGGCTATGATTCCCTGGGGGCTTAGAAATTTTAATTTGTTCCATGCGTTTTTGCCCGTATCATCAAACGGAGGTTATATATTTTTGATGGGAAATCATAAAGATTCGGGTGGAGGAGTTAATTTTGATTTTAAATATAATATATCAAATCCAAATGAAGGCGAAGAGAGTAAAAACGCGTATTACTTAGCTTATAAAGATATTTATAATAATCCATTCGAATCATTGATTCGTATTCCAAAGAAAATATTACAAACGTACTATAGAGGTGATAGTTCGATAACATGGGGATTTAAACAAACATGGGAAAATGTGCCGGTATTATTTACTAGTATTTTATTTTATTTAACCAATATGATTTTTTATTTAATAATTATGCTAAACATTTATGTAGTATTTTTATTTTGGAAGTGGAATAGCGTAAAAAAATACTTTGAGCTGCTTATAATCTCGATATATTTCATCATTACTCTGATCATATTCGTAGGTTCTGAAAGATATCACATTCCTTTGCTGCCAATTCATATTTTTTTAACGTCCAAATATTTTGAAAACAGGTCAAAAAAATCCGCAAGGAATATTATTTAATCGATAATTAAGATTATTTTTAGATTATTACAGTCTATGTTATTAAAGAATTATTCCCAAAAACGAATTTCATACTCGCTGTATATATTTTCACTTCTGTTAAATTTAGTTTTTTTCATTATCTTCAAAAATTTCTTCAAGGATGAGATCATAATTACTGATCCTAGATTTGAAAAGGTAGCTTATAATTTAATCCATAATGGAACCTCAGAGATAAATTGGGGTGATGGCAAAATCATGCTAAATCCCTTTGAAATACAAAAAGGAGTCTATAACAATTGGTATCCAATCGTCTATTCTTTATGGCTTACAATTCCTTTAATGACGAATGAAAATTACCTTATAGTAAGAACATTCTTGCAGGTAATTCTCTTTTCTATGATTCCAGTATTAGTATTCAGTATATCGCTTCATATATTTAAATACCATGAGCATAGAAAAAGAATTGCCATCATTACTTCTTTAATGGTTTGTTTATATCCAATTTATGCGAATTTTACTCTGCAGGGTTCCGATACAGGAATGATTACTTTTTTCAATGCTCTCTCCTTATACTTATTGTTCCAAAGCATCAATACGCGAAAATTGAAATATTTTATTCAATTGGGTATAAGTTTGTCGGTGTTATTTTTATTAAGACCCATAGGATTATTGCCATATTTTGTTCTGATTTTCATAGAGCTTTTTCAATCATATAAAAACAAAATCAATTATAAGTATCTTATAATTCCTTTGTTTATGGCTTTTCTTTCTATAATGGCATGGGGCATGAGGAATTTAATCTTAGCTGGAGAGTTTAATATAACTTATACTAATGTAGGTTATAATTTGTGGTTGGGAAATAATGAATTTACTAATCAAGTCTTAAAAAAGAGGTTAGGAGATGGCTCAACACTGGAGGATGAAGTAATACCTCATTTTGATAAAAAATGGAAATTCTTAAAAGAACTAAATGAATATGAAAAAGACAGATTCTTTAAGTCTAAGGGAATTGAATTTATTACTAATAATCCTCTGGAAACGGTTGAAAATAGTTTATTAAAATTTATTGGGTATTGGTCACCTTTAAGAATGAGAGAGGGACACTGGAGTGATTCAAGAATAAAAACTTTGGTTACAATTATATTTACAGGCCCAATTCTAATTTTGGGTTGGATCTCAATTATTTTTTTTCTTATCCAACGAGAATATAAGCAGCGAAGGGAGAAATTATATATTATCATACTTGTAATTGCATGGATGGTCCCTCATTTGTTATTTTTTAGTACTACAAGATTTAGAATACCTACAGATTTTTGTTTGATAATTCTGACCATGGATGTTCTTACCAGAATTATATTTAAATATAAAAAGGTAACTTCCTTCTTAAATAAAGAATTTGTTAAAACATTTTTAATTTACTAATATTTTGTCATGAGATCATCTATTTTTAATTTTTGTACGTTAATTCAAAATAGGGAAAATTAAAGTGAATCATTTGATTTGTTTAGTACTGATTTTTTCTTTTGCCACAAGTAATTTTTTTGCTCAGGTTCAACTTTATACATATTCTAAAACCACAAAGGGATTTACCATATCACTCAAATTTGAAAGCCAGCCTTTTAGTTTGGAGGGTGAGAGCAGCAACATTGTAAATTACTCAAATGCTCTCGATGAGAGTAAAGCCGGTTCACCTCTGCTGCCTTCTAAAACTATCTTTGTGGCAATTCCTCCGGAAAGTAAAGTAAGGATAAATCTAATTAATCAAAAAACTAATAGCATAAATAGTGTTTATCCCAAAAGTAATCCTCTTGTTGAGATTGAGTCTGATACCGCAATAATCTATAAAGATACTCCAATTAATTCTTATTATTTCAATACACAGTTATACCCGGAAGCCAGGTATTCAATAGAAGGATATACTTGGATAGGAGATTACTATTGCGCAATTATCAGGATCAATACTCATCAATATAATTGGGGAGAAAGGCAGGTAGATGAACTTCTCGAAGCCGATTTTAGTTTTGAAATATATGATGAAAAACCATTTACTTTAAATACCTCTTCTTTATCTGATTTTGATAAATCCTTTAAAAAAATAATACTGAACTATGCAGAAGCTAAAGAATACAGATCATTCCAATCAAAATTTTCTTTTAATGATTCAATTGGTAGTTGGATTGATTATTCAAAAGAGTATGTAAAACTTAATATTCCCGATGATGGTATTTATAGAATATATCATGATGACCTAGTCAACTATGGAGTGAGTCCGCAATTTGTCAATCCTAAATCTTTCAAAATATTTTTTAAAGGGAAACAAATCCCATTATTTGTGTCAGGAGAAGAAGATAATTCATTTGACCAGCCGGATTATATTGAATTTTGGGCCGAGAAAAATTATGGTTATCCGGATTATCGAAAATTAGTATCTCAAGGTGAAGACTATTTGCCTTTTCTCGATATTTATTCGGATACGGCAATAGTTTGGTTGACCTGGGATGGAGATGATGGTGAAAGAATATCCGAGATAAATAATTATTCTGCAGGTTTACTGGATTCAATTGCTTCTCATCTTGTCAAAATTCATCTTGAAAAAGATAATCTACTATGGTACTACGGTTTTGAGCTGCCAAGAATTCAGCTCCCTTTTTGGCATGAAAATAAAACCTGGGTCTGGCAGCAGGTTTATAGCTTCTCTACAGCTTCATTTCCCTTCAACGCAAGTTCTATCGTTCCTAATACGCAAGTTTATACTATTACCAGATTGAATAGCTGGTATTCAAATGGTGTGTATGCTAATGCTCATAAGTATGGTGCTAAGCTTAATTCAACTGATATAAAAGATTCTGTAATATTTGATTTTCAAACAATAGCAAATCTTGAAGCAATATTTAATTCAAATGATTTGGTTGAGGGAGTGAATAACTATCGAATAATTGGTATGCCAAATGATGCAGTTAGAGAACACAGGGCAGTAGTCGATTGGATGGACGTTGAATATTTCCAATACATAACTGCATTAAATGATTCTGTATTCATTCGAATTCCTGATTCTGTTTCATCTCAACTTCGGACTATTAAAGTCTCCGGTTATACTTCAGACAGTATTTCTACAATTATTTACAAAATACAGCCTGAAAGGGAAAGGATTTTTTCATTCCTAATAAATGGAAATATTTTAACTTTTAGCGATACTGTTAAAGGAGGAGACGAGTATTTTGTTGTCAAAAATAATTTTCTAAAGACTCCGGTTTTTATTACCAAGAAAAAATTTATCAACCTAAGAGAGCAGAATAGACAAGCAGATTATATCCTGATAACTCATCAATCGCTTTTACCGTCAGCAATAGATTACTCTAACTTTATTAAGTCGAGTTATAAAATAAATGTTGAAACAATTTTAGTTGACGATATTTATGATGAATTCGGATACGGTTATCTTAAACCTGAACCCATCAAGGAATTTTGTAAGTATGCTTATTCAAATTGGCAAACGCCCAAACCTTCTTATTTAGTTTTATTGGGAGATTGCACATATGATTATAAAAATTTGTTTACTTCCGTGCCTCTACCAAGGAAAAAAATACTCGTTCCGTCATTCGGTAATCCGGTCAGCGATTCCTGGTTTACGATGTGGGATACAACTAATGTAAATATTCAGCAAATGCTCGTTGGCAGAATACCCGCCAACACAAATGAAGAGGTTTATAGATATCTTGAAAAGCATCAGACTTATATTCAAAGAGACTTTGATGAATGGAATAAGAACTTTCTACTTTTTAGCGGCGGTTCCTCTTCAGATCCACTACAAACTGAACAAATGAAAGAAGCTAATAATAAAGTTTTAAAAAATGTCATTGAACCTGCTCCGGTTGGAGGGGAAGCAGTTCATTTTTATAAAACTGTAACTCCGGCCACAAATTTAGGGCCATACACTTCTGAACAAATAAGGGAATCATTAGATTATGGCGGTTTATTCATTTCATATATCGGTCATAGTGGGACAAGAACCTGGGATAATGGCGTTACAGAACCATTTGATCTTAAAAATGTGTATGATGATAGATTGCCTGTCGTAACAGATAACGGGTGTTCGACCGGTAAATTTGCCGAACCGGATGTTGATGCATTTGGAGAATTATTCGTTATTCAGGATATACAAGGACAAGCTATTAATTACATTGGCAATTCAAGTCTGGGTTATACTTCTACAGGATTTAGAATGGCGGAGGTTTTTTATAAAAGATTAGTAGTTGACTCAACAATGAGTATTGGTGAAGCACATTTTCTTGCGAAAATGGATAACTTTAATCAATCTGGTTATAGTGATGTTAACAGGCTCTATAATTATTGTAATTTATTATTTGGTGATCCTATAGTAAAAATTGCTACTCCAGATAAACCTAATCTGGTTGCAAATCAAAACTCTATTAAGATTAATCAAGATTATGTGACGGATGATGTTGATTCATTAGATACTAAAATAATTGTAGCGAACTGGGGTAAGGCAATGAATGATTCGCTGGACATTGATATCGAAAGTACTTTTTCAGATTCAGTAATTTATTCATATCATCTGCGTATTGAATTACCATTATTTCATGATACATTGAATCTTAAAATTCCCACTTTAGGTTTAGCTGGTGAGCATACATTAAAGTTAGCACTTGATAAAAATAATTTGATAGATGAAATATCAAAGAATGATAATTCAGCAGAAGTGAGTTTTAATGTATACTCAACAAAAATCCGGCCGGTTGAGTCCGAGTTTTTTTATAATTCTTCAAGAAAATCAGTAAAGGTTCTTAATCCAATCAGCATAGGAAGTAAAGAGTTTAACCAAATAGAATTGGCACTTTCACAAAGTTCTGCTTTTACAGATCAAAATTTATTTTCTTCTAATTTTGATTCCGTTGCGACTAAAATTCAACTCAATAATCTTTTAACTGATAAAAGATATTATTGGCGTGTAAGATTGAAAGATGTCGAACAAGAATGGGGCCCAAGCGTATCATTTTTCAATCCTTTGAACGAGAATAAGTATTCCTGGTTTGTAAGCAATTCTTTTGACTCCGAGAATTTTATATTGGATAGAGTAGAATTTGATACTCTTAATAATCTATGGGAATTGAAAAAAGGCATCAATAGCTTAAAGGTTGGATCAGCAGGTTTTCTTGATGGAGCGTATGCATCTATTCAGTATAATTTTCTCGAACTTGTTTCTAACACATTCTTTAGAGGATTTGCTACTGCTCTTATTGATGATTATGATTTGCGTCCATTTGCTATAAGAACATTTGAGTTCCCAGTAACACCATCAAGAGATAGTTTAATTAGTTACCTGAATTCTCTCCCTAATGGAAGTATTCTTGCTATCACAGCCACAGATGAGGTCTCAACTTTCTTTTCAGGAACTGTTGGGAGTAGCTTAAAACAAATTCTTAAGGGATTTGGGAGCATATACGTAGATAGCATTGGATGGAGAGATTCCTGGGCCATGATTGGAATAAAAGGGGCTCCGCAGGGTACTGTTCCCGAAGCATTCTCGAAAAGTTTACAAGGATCAGCTGTTATTGATACTTCCAAATTGGTTCAGTTTTCTAATGGTTCTATTCAATTTCCACTCATTCAAAACTCTGTTAAATGGTTGAATGTAATTAGGAATGATTCGCTGCCTGCAGGGGCTTCTATTAATTATTACCCGATTGGATATAAAAATGATGGCAAAGCGGATACATTAAATAGTCTTCAATTTATTTCAAATGAAGCATCAATTGAATCCATCGACGCCAAAACTTATAAAAAGATTTCCATTTTAGCAGAACTGAATGCAAATAACGCATATGAATCCCCAGAAATAAAAGAGCTAGCAATAAATTACATTCCCCCTCCAGAACTTGCTATAAATTACCAGGTTGTTTCTGTTGAAAGAGATTCTGTTGGGCAGGGTGAGAATGCTAATCTATCATTTTATGTTTATAATGTGGGTGAATCACAAGCAGACAGCTTTAATGTAGCTGTTGAGATTGTGAATCCGGATAATTCCAGAAAAAAAATATTTGATGAAAATGCTTCAATTGGGTCGGAGCAAAGAAAATTATTCAATGTTTCATATAATACCGCCAATGATAAGGGAAATAAATCCTTTTATATTTCAATTGACCCTGACAATAAAATAACTGAATTGTTTGAGGATAATAATTTCTTCACCATCCCATTCTTCATCAAAGCAGATACTACCAAACCATCACTTTTTGTTTCGTTTAACGGTAGCGATATCATGGACGGAGATTATGTAGCTCCCAATTCTACAATTAGAATGGAACTGAATGATCCTTCAAACCTTCCTATAGTTGATACAAGTGCAGTTATTATCCAGCTAGATGAAAAACCGATTTATTTTGCACAGAATCCAAATATTCTAAGCTATACCTTCAATCCTAATAATCCGAAAATGGTGGTGGAATATAAACCGGCCCTCGAAACCGGGGAACATACATTAAGAGTTTTTGCTAATGATGGGTTTGGCAATTTGGCTGATTCATTAGGTTTTCAGAAAAGATTTTTAGTCTCCGGTGAGACTAAGATTTTGAACGTTTTTAATTATCCCAATCCCATTACTGAAAATACTTATTTTACTTTTCGGCTTACTCAAGTGCCGGATCAAATAAAAATAATGATATATACAATTGCAGGCAGATTGATTAAGGAAATCGTTAAGTCGAGTGGTGAACTGAATACAGACTTCAACAAGATTTTTTGGGACACAAGAGATGAAGATGGTGACTTGCTCGGTAACGGAACATATCTTTACAAAGTCATTATGAATGCGGGAGATAAAACCGAAACCTCAGTGAATAAGTTGGCAATCGTCCGTTGAAGAAAAGGTAGTATTCTTTAATTTTAGCTCAACACTTGAGCGAGTCATTTTTTACCCGTATGTTTTAGTCAAATAAAAATTTTCATTATCAATTTGGGAAGATCATGAAAAAATTCTACCTATTCATTTTCGTCTTATCTTTTTCTTCACTCAGCTTTTCTCAATGGGGATATCCTAAACAAAATACTGGTGAACTCACTGGCGGATTGGGATTAAACTGGATTGATGGCGAACTTTTTTACTCTCTCAATTTTAATCCGGAAATATCTTTCGCAAATTTTGGTGTTGGTTTAGATCTTAAGCTCGATATCGATTCAAAGGGAAATCTCCGGAAAGAAAACTTTAATGAAACTTCAGATTACCTCAGTATAATTCGTTACTTACGTTACGGAATAAAAAATGATCCTGTATTTATCAAGCTTGGCGCGCTGGATTATTACACTTTGGGTCATGGAAGCATAATGTATTTGTACAACAACAGCCCAACTTATGATGTAAGAAAAATCGGATTAGTCTTTGATATTGATTTTGGTCAGTTCGGGTTTGAGTCTATTTATAGCAAATTTGGCGAAGCAGGTGTTGCAGGTATTCGTGCATATGTCAGGCCGCTTCAATTCTCAAGTGCCGGCGATATTCCAATTCTTGGCAATCTTGAGGTCGGTGCAACATACGCTGGAGATTTTAATGAAAATGCCGGCGTAATTGCTGGTTCATACGATAATGTGCAAAGAAAACTTACTATCACAAAAGATGAGGGCTCAATAAGTATTTTTGGATTTGATTTGGGACTACCAATTATTAAAGGATCAATGGCTAACCTCACACTCTATTTGGATTACGCAAATATTTCCGGATTCGGTGGCGGGACCGCAACAGGGGCAATCTTAAATATCAATCCGCTTGGATTAGTTTCGGGCTCTGTTAAACTTGAGCGAAGATTTAATGGTGATAACTATATTCCCTCGTATTTTAATTCCCTGTATGAAATAGAGAGATTTAAAGTTGATACTTCAGCCGGGTTGTTTGTAAGCAAAGCGCAAGCATTAGCCGCAGCAACCGATATTGGCAATGGTTTTTATGGTGAACTCGGAATGAATGTTTTAGGTATGTTTAATATTCTTGGCAGTTACCAAAGATTAGATAAGCATCCAACCAGCGGAATTTTACATCTTGGAACTGAAATTGCCCCCGAAGGTTTTCCTTTGCTTGCTCGAGCAGGTTATGATAAAATTAATATTATTGATGAGAAAGATCTTTTCAAGCTTGATGATCGGTCATACTTATTTTTTGAGTTGGGTTACAAACCCTATCCATTCATGATCGTTTCGATGCTTTACAATTGGACTTTCAGTCCTATAAGAGATAAAGATGATAATGTAATTGATTTCAAACCTCAAAAGAGGATTGAACCGAGAGTTTATTTCGTTTATCCTTTTAGTTTTTGAGGTCAGAACTGATAAAGTTTTAGTAAACTTTTAGTAAAGATTTTAGTCAGATAACCTCAAATACTGTTTTCTAAAAATATTTTAAGTTCTTCGACTGAGTGAAAAACGAAATCACTTTTAAGTTGAAGAACTTTTTCTTTTGCATAACTGTCCCAAAGAACTGAAGCAATTTTCACTCCGGCTGATTTTGCCGCTTTAATATCTGCGGGAGAATCGCCAACCATTAACACATCATTCTTGTTGAGTTCAAATTTATCAACGAACTTATTTATTCCTTCTGCAGATGGTTTGTGTTCTGAAACATCATCACCGGTGATTATCAAATCAAAATAATCGTGAATTTCTAATTTCTTCAAAGTAATGACAGCGGCTTTTCGACCTTTACCGGTATAAATTGAAAGCAATATATTTTTTTCTCTTAAGTGAAATAAAATATCCTTAATTCCCGGGTAAAGGTCTGCCATGTGATGATTACTGCTATAGAAATCGTAATATTCTTTTTTGGCTTGTTCAAAATTTTCACCGCACATGTCCTGAAGAATTACATCTTCTGTTGGGCCAAAAAGGTTGATAATCTCATCTGACGAATATTTTCTGCCAAGATATTTTTCGGTTATATGATTGAACGATGCGAAGATAAGATCATTTGTTGATGTTAGTGTACCATCAATATCAAATATGATTCCCTTAAAACTCATTTTTCACCTAAAATTATTTTGAACACAATAATTTTGCCATCCATATTTGAAGCCGCAAAAACATTCCCGTTTACTTGCTGAATTGAATGAACCCTCGCTGTTCCCATGAAAAAAAGTGGATGAACGTTGTAGCCTTTGTCGATTAAATAAATAATCCCATTCTTACTTCCAAAGACGATATTCTCATTCCAATCTATCAGCTGATTAGGCATTGTATCTAAGCTGTAGCCAACTTTTATTTCTTTCATTAGTTTTCCATCCTTGGCAGATGTAATAAAAAATTTATTCAAAATACTCTTCACAAATATTTTCTTTTTATCTTGGCTTATCCCGATTGATTCCCAGCTGTTAAAATCTTTTTTTCGCCAGACAGTAGTCCCTAAATTTAGATCAACTGCTGAGACGAATTTGTCCGGTGTCGAAACAAAAACGTTCTTCCCATCGCTTACAGGCCAGCATGCAGCAGGGGAGTAATAAAAGTTTTTATTTTCAGTCCATTTCCAGATTAAACTTCCCGTATTTTTGCTTATGCAGTAAAGATAATTATCCCAGCTTCCGTAGATAATTTTATCTTGAACTATCAGCGGCAATGTCTCAATCATCATCGAAGCAGAACTATTCTCCCAGATCAGTTGTAAGTTTTTTAGTTCGTAACAATAAACTTTCCCGTTCGATGTTCCAACAATAACTGCTTTAACCATCTCACCCATATCTTCTGCATCAGTTATTGTTAGTTGTGAAGTAAGTGATTCATTCAAACCAATTGCCTGTATGATTTCGCCATTTTCAGAATTTATTGTGAATAGATCGCCTTCGATTGCAGCAACGGCGAGAATATTTTTTGTCAGTGCCGGTCTGCAGAAGATTGTTCTTCCTAAATTATTTTGCCAGATTAAATTTCCTTGCAAGTCATAACATGAAACATCACCATTAATCGACGTACTGAAAATTTTATCATCCTTAACTAACAATGATGTTGAGAAAGATTCCTTTTGATCTTTCTGCCAAAGTATTTCAACTTTATTCGAGTATTTTTTGAATTGAGATGAATCGATTATTGTTACTTGATTTCGTTGTCCTTTTTGAATTGATGCCCATAATTTTGGAATGCTGTCAACTTTAACTTCGAATAAGTTTATCGAATCACGTTCAATCTCAATCAAAGTATAACCCGGAAATTTAGGTCTGCTGAGGGTTGACCGCCCCATTGCGGCTGGAATTCCAGAAAAGTTCATCAAGCGGTTTGAATGCCCATGACCAATAAAAATAGCTTTAACGTTATGATCTGCAAGGAGATTTTTGACTTCAAACCAATTATCAACATCACCATCAAGCGGATGATGAATATAAATAATTATTTCTTTATCCGTTGAAATTTCACTTAAAACTTTTTTCAGCCAATTCAATTGTTCTACAGAAACATGACCGCCCCCACCCCGCCAAGGAATTCCGCTGTTGATTCCAATATGCCTAGTATCCTGAAAATCAAAAACAAATTTATCATCACCCCAAAGCTCAACAAATTTAGCGCATCCGCTTTCGCTCCACTTCGTATCATGATTGCCAGGAAAAATATAATAATCAGCACTTAAGCCCTCCAATATTTGTTTAGCCAGTTCCAACTCAGAGTTCCGCCCTTTTTCGGCGATATCACCGGTCGCAACAACAAATTTTATTTCCGAACGTTTGTTTATATCATTCACTACTGATTGTAAATCAACATCTGCATTCGGTGCACCAATGTGTGTATCGGTTATCCATGCATATTTGTAATTCTGACAGAAAGTTGAAACGGAGACAAGTAAAGAAAAGAGAATGCACAGAGCAATTTTCATAATATTTTATCTATTTTTATAAACAAAGTTAACAAATTTAATATTTCATATTTCAACA
>JBGSOQ010000404.1:0-7810 GCA_041739035.1 Ignavibacteriaceae bacterium
TGATGATTGACAAAAGAAATACGAGGCGCATGTGAACTCCATAATTTATTGATACTCGATGAAAAGAAGCGCAAATCTTGGTTGAAAGTACTTAACTGCAATATATATGCTCTTTAAAATTGTGATTTCCTTTGTGGAAATCAATAAGAAAAATAGATAAGTTGTGAGCAGTTATTAATAATAATTTAATAGAGAATTTAGAATGACACTTGATGTACTTGTTTTTGCAGCTCATCCTGATGATGCCGAACTTTCAATGGGTGGTACAATTGCCAAATTAACTAAGGATAGTTATAAAGTCGGGATTGTCGATTTAACAAAAGGGGAGTTAGGAACCCGCGGAAACGAGAAAACCCGCCAAACTGAAGCTGCGAAAGCTGATAAGATTTTGAATGTTTCGGTCAGGCGTAATCTTGGAATCCCTGACGGTGACATTCAGCGAACAAAAGAAAATTTGATGTTGGTGATTAGAGAGATAAGAAAATTCAAACCCAAAATTATTTTTGCGCCATATTTTAATGACCGTCATCCCGATCATCATGATGCAAGTGTGCTTGTCAAGGAAGCAATGTTCTCAACTGGATTACCAAAGGTTAAGACATTTGATAAAAAGATTGATCAAAAAGCTTATCGTCCCAAAAAACTTTTTTACTACATGCAGACTTACACATTTGAGCCAACTTTTATTGTGGATATTTCAGATTCATTCGAGACAAAATTGAAGTCGATAAAAGCATTTAAAACACAATTTTTTAATCCTGAAAGTAAAGAGCCAGAAACGTTTATCAGTCGTCCCGAATTTTTGGATTACCTGATTTCCCGTTCTCAGTTTTACGGATTTCAGATTGGAAAGCATTACGGCGAGCCATTTTATTGCGAAGAAAAGATTGAATATGATTTAGCAATGCTTTTGTAGGGAATGACCTCTTGATCATTTCACAGAAAGCGAAAGAAAAAGACGGAACAGCCAGGAGGCTGTTCCCTACAAATAATTAAAATCCATCCGCTGTAATTTCTTTTTCGGTAATCTCACCATATTTTTTAACAGTATCTTTTATCTCGGATGTTTTGCCGACAATAACAAATTGTAAATTATCCTTTGGAAAATACTTCTTCGCAATTTCATTTGCTCTTGTAACTGTCATCCCATCAACTTTCTTTTCAAAATTGTTAATGTATGAATCATCAAACACATAATAAAACATTGATGTTAACAAATTAGCCAGTGCACCAGAAGTCTCATAATCGGGAGGGAATTGTCCCTTGATGTAACTCTTAGCAGAGTTTAAAACCTTTTCCGTTATTCCGGTTGTGTGTAGGCGGTTCATTACCTGCAAAGCAAGATCAATTGCCTTTGCTGTATTTTCACTGCCGGTAAATGTGGAAACGAGAAATGTTCCCGTATTTTTGTATGGTACGAAAGCGCTTCTCACCCCATAAGTTAGTCCGGAGTTAATTCGTAGTTCCTCATTCAACCACGAAGTAAAACGATCACCTAAAATCGTGTTTATAACCTGGATTTCTGTAAAGTCCGAACTAGATCTACTGATTCCTTTCCCGCCAATCATAAAGGTTGTTTCATTCGCATCATTTTTATTTATGAGCAGAACACGATTTTTATTAAAATCAAGATTTGGAATCATAATCGGTGTTACCGAAGATTTCTTCTCAATTATCCACGGCTGAAATAAATCAGACATTTTCTTTTTCATTTCTTTGGTATCAAAATCACCTGCAATTGCGATAGCGGAGCTGGCAGGGTCGAAGAATGTTTTGTAATAATTAAGAAGATCATCCGAACTAATCTCTGAAACAGATGCTTTTGTGCCTTTAACTGGATTTCCAAATTCGTTGTCAGCAAACACAAACCTATTAAAGTAAGCTCCGATTACTTGACGCGGGCTTTCTTTAGCTTGATCAAGTTCAACTAACAATCTTTGTTTTCTTTTATCAAATTCATCGTCTGAGAAAGTTGGGTTCAAGATAATGTCTTGAAAAATCGGCAGAAGTTTTTCCTGATCTTGTTTTGCGAATGAAGCATTCACTTTGATGAACTCTGTACTTGCAGATGTTGATATACTTGCGCCGTAGAATTCAAAAGTTTCTTCAATTTGTTTCTTAGTGTAATTTTTAGTTCCGAAAAGAAGAGATTCTGAAGTTAAGAAAGCTAATCCGTTTTTATCTCCATCATAAATTGCTCCGCAAGGAATCAAAGCAGAAACATAGATCAAAGGAACTTCGTGCTGCTCCATCAAATAGACTGTTAGTCCATTGTCTAGTTTTAAAATCTCATATGCGGGGAGCTTGAAATTACCGGCGAAAGATATTACAGAGAAAAGTAGTAATAGTGTTAGCAAGTTTAATTTTAAATTTTTCATTTCACTTCTCCTTCTGCATGAAGAATTCCCACAGTTCTGTTTGATTTATTGAAATACTTTTTGACGACATTTTTAATATCCTCTACAGTTACTTTTTGATATTCGCTCGGAGCATCAAACAGTTTTTTATAATCACTAAAAAAAAGTTGGTAAGTTCCTATTTGATTTGCTTTGCCATTAATTGTTTCCATCACATGGTAAAATTCCATGAGTTTCTGATTCTTTACTTTCTGTAACTCATTTTCACCAATACCTTCGTTTGCAATTTTTTTAAGCTCTTCGTATACAATTTCTTCAATTTGTGAAGGAGTTACGTTTTCATTACAGATCGAGTAAATCATAAATACAAATGGATCGAATGACTCGCCATAATTTGTCCACACTTCCGTTGCTAACTGCTTCTCATCAACTAAACTGCTGTAAAGCCGTGATGTATTTCCCGCAGAAAGAATAGAACTGAGTAAACTCAATGCATAGTAGTCAGGAGAATTTGGCTGTGGTACATGATAAACTGCAAGAACATGCGGCGTTGTAACATCTTTCTTTACAAATAATCTTCTCTCTCCAAGCTGTTCAGGCTCGACAGTATGGACTTTTCTCGGAGTGTTTCCCTGTGGAATTCGCTCAAAATATTTTTTGCTAAGTTTTTTAACCTCATCAAGAGTTACATCACCTGTAAGAACCACAACGCAATTATTTGGTGCGTAGTAAGTCTTAAAATAATTTTGAAGATCACCCTTTGTCCAATTTTTGATATCTGATTCCCAGCCGATTACAGGCCAAGTGTAGGGGTGTGCATTAAAGGCAGTCGCAAGCACTTCTTGTATCAAATAAGTCTCGTTACTATTTTCTAAAGAAGTGCTTCGTTCAGAAAGAATTACGCCTCTTTCACTTTCGATCATCTTGTCATCAAAATTAAGATGGGCAATACGATCTGCTTCCAAATCAAAAATTAATTCCATTGCACTTCTTGGAAACCAGTTTGAATAAACTGTGATATCATTTGACGTGTATGCATTACTAGCACCGCCATTAGCTTCCATTGTAACATCGAACTGTTTGGGTCCGTATTTTTTTGCTCCGTTGAACATCATATGCTCAAAGAAATGTGAAATTCCAGTGATGCCTGGATATTCGTTTCGTGAACCGACTTTATAAAACAAATACATCGCAACATTTGGAATGGAGTGATCCTCAAGTAATATGATCTGCATACCATTCTTTAATGCAAATGTTTTTACATCATCTGCATTATTTTGACCAAACATAGAACAGAGCATTAAAGAAAAGACAATTATGAACTTCATTCTTATCTCCTTAGTTATTTTTATTTATGATGCACAAACATAAATAGTTAAGTTGAATATTAGAAAAGAAAAATGATGAAAGGAGTAATAGCTAAGTCAATAATACGCTGATGACGCAGATTATTTTAATTTTCGCAGATGAAGGTACGCAATTTAAAACAATGAAAAATAATTAAGTAAAACACATTGGGATATTAATCGAGAATTACACACTATATTGCAGCATTTAAATCTAGCTGGCATTTAATGATTGGATTTATTGTTATAAATCACTTCCCAAATGGTAATATCGAACCAAAAAAAGGTATTTCTCGAATTGATACTTAATTTTATATGGAAACTGTCTCACATTATTGGCAAGCATTTTGTTTACTTGATTGATAAGAAATCTTGTTGGATATTTAATACGTGATTTTAAAAATCTAAGAAAAGTAACCGATATTGATAAATATTCATAGGTGAATTTATGGTAAAGAATTTATTGATTGCAATTATTATTTGGGTATTCATGATTACCATCTCTGCACAAGAAAATCAATTCCCAAATAACAATCTTCCGCTTTCAGTAGCTAAAGGTGTTCCTATTGGCTGGACTATAGCTGGAAATAATCCACGGGATTATGAAATCACTCAAGATAATATGAATACTTACTCAGGGTTTTTTTCAAGTTCGCTCAGATCTATCGTAAATAGACCGCAGGGATATGTTACATTAATGCAAGTCATTAAATCTGATAAATACAAAGGTGAACGTATTAGCTTTTCGGGTTATGTAAAAGCAAAATTTGTAGCAGATTGGGCTGGACTCTGGATGCGCGTTGATGATGTTATTGGGCGACCGCTTAGCTTTGATAATATGAATGACAGACCAATAGTCGGGAATTCCGATTGGGTGAAATATGAAATCGTTCTTGATGTTCCAATGAACAGCTCCGAAATATCTTTTGGAGTACTTCTTGACGGTAAGGGTCAAATTTGGTTTGATAAATTAGCAATAAAAGTTGTGGAAATGGGAACTCCCGTTACTGATCGTCTTAAGAATAAAGTTGAAAATACTGAACCAATTAATTTAGATTTTGAACAATAAACAATTGTTTCGTTTAATAAAAATCTTGAGGGCAGAAAATGAAGAAACAAATTCTCTTAATTTTGATCGGTAACAGAAAAGAATCTGCTGTAACCGTTCAAAAAATTTTAACCGGCTGGGGCTGTTTGATTAAAACACGACTTGGCATCCACGATGGCGTATTGGATGAATGTTCTGATAGCGGATTGCTAATACTAGAAATTGTTGGTGAAGAAAAAAAACATAAAGAGATGGCCAGAAAGCTTAACTTAATCAAGGGCGTGTCGACAAAGTTTGTTAAGCTTAAAGTTTAGGTTTTTTTAAGTTAGGTTCGCATCATCAGCATATCTTGCTTAAAAATTATTCGTAAAGAAGATTAACCCAAACCGGATTTAATAAATTCCTATCATCGATATTGTAAATCGCGAGGGCCTCAAGCACAGGTAGTTGTTTTTTAACTCCGCTTTCGGTCATATAATCCTCGAGTCCTTTTAATCTTCCAAAAACTCTAATCCCGGATGCAGTAGAAATGACCTGTATGTTTTCACCAATCTTAGTCTGTTTAGGTAATGGATGATCTAAGTAAACCAAATATTCAGCAGGGTGACCATTATTGCTGCCGGAAATAATGAATTTTTTATCTCTATCCTTGATAAATTTTTGTTCTACAAATACACCGCGGGTTGAGATTACCTTTCCAATAAAATCATTCGGATTAGTATAAATGTGAATATTATCAACATCATATTTTGCTGAGCTTATCATCTCTTTTAGATTTGAATTACTTTTATTAAGCGTATTGCTATTGCCTGCGGCTTTATTTGAACTTTCCTCCATTAAAGCCGAGCAAGAAATAAAATTAAAAACCAGAAAAATTATTATTATCTGTTTGAACATTTTTTATCTGTCTGAATCTTAATTTATTCCTTCGCTTTAAACATCTCCATGAAAGGTTTTATTAAATCAATTGGGAATGGGAAAATAATTGTTGAATTTTTCTCCGTTGCCACTTCTGTTAGGGTTTGCAGATATCTTAACTGCAATGCCTGCGGCTGCTTGCTCATAATTTCTGAAGCATCAGCTAACTTCTGACTTGCTTGAAATTCACCTTCAGCGTGAATAACTTTTGCTCTTCTTTCTCTTTCTGCCTCAGCTTGCTTTGCCATTGCTCTTTGCATTTCTGGCGGAAGATCTACGTGTTTCACTTCTACATTGGAAACTTTAATTCCCCAAGGTTCCGTTTGATGATCAATTATTTTCTGAAGCTCTCGATTGATTTTATCTCTTTCGGATAGAAGTTCATCTAATTGTGATTGACCTAAAATACTTCTTAGCGTAGTCTGCGAAAGCTGCGATGTAGCACCTAAGTAATCTTCAACTTCAACTATTGCTTTTTCTGCCTGCACAACCCTGAAATAAACTACGGCATTTACTTTAAGAGATACGTTATCCTTCGTAATTACATCTTGTGGCGGAACATCCATAACTATGGTTCGAAGACTAACTTTAACCATTCGATCTATAAAGGGAATAAGGAGGATAAGGCCGGGACCTTTAGTGGCTATAAGTCTGCCAAGTCTAAATATTACACCCCTTTCGTATTCTCTCAATATTTTTACTGAATTAGAAATTATGAACACGAGAAATAATATAATTACTGCTAAAAAAGTTGTGATAAATTGCATTGCGATCTCCTTTAAATATTGTGAATTCTAAGTTACAATTTCTTTTTTACTTTAAGTTTTAAATTTTGGACTTCAACAACTTCAACTTTGCTGTTGGCTTCAATTTTGCCCTCGATACTTTCAGCATTCCAGAATTCACCATGAATTCTAATTTCACCTTCAGGATCCAATTCTGTAATTGTCTCACCAACTTCCTTAATTAATCCCTGAACACCGGTTGTGGGTTTTCGCTGCTGTGCTTTTATTCCCAAAGTAATTGCAAAAGCAAAGAATAAAAATGTTAATACTACGATTAATGCTATTACCTGCCACGAAATCGAAACTACTTCAAGTCCAGATTCAACATTAACAAGCATAATTGAACCTATTATTAGAGAAATTACTCCTCCGATTGATAATATTCCGTGACTCACGACTTTAATTTCAAGTACGAATAAAATTACTGCAAATACAATTAGCGCTAATCCAGCATAATTAATAGGAAGTGTGTGCATGGAATAAAATGCAAGAATTATACAAATTCCGCCAATAACTCCCGGGAAAATTACACCGGGATTAAATATCTCGAATAACAAACCGTAAAGTCCAATCATAAATAAAATGTATGCAATGTTAGGATCGCTTAAAATCGTCAGGAGTTTTAGCGAAAGAGTCATCTCTACTTCATTTATTTTAACAGAGGCAGTATTCAAAACTACTTTTCCCACAACAGTTTCAACTTCTCGTCCATTAATATTTTTGAGGAGATCTTCGATATTCGGTGAAATCAAATCAATTACATTTTGTTTAAGAGCTTCTGTTTCTGATAAGGATAAACTTTTCCTAACAGCGTCTTCAGCCCATTTCATGTTCCGATTTCTTTTTTCGCTAATTGATCTAATAAATGCAGCGGCATCGTTCGTAGCTTTTTCAGACATGATTGAATCCTGTTCGCCCTGCATTGAAACAGGATGTGCAGCGCCAATATTAGTTCCCGATGACATTACAGCAATATGAGCAGCCATAGTAATAAATACGCCGGCAGATGCTGCTTGTGCTCCTCCAGGAGCGACATATACTACAACTGGGATCTTAGATTCAAGAATATCCGATACAATTACACGCGTTGATTTTAACAATCCACCGGGCGTGTTTAGCTTTATGATAAGACATTGGGATTTATTTTTTTCGGCAGATTCAATACCAAGCTTAACAAAATCAGCGCAAGCCGGTGTAATGGCGCCATCATAAGTTATTAAAGTTACATTAGTTTTTTGACCGGTATTATCGGCAAGTAATATTCCGAAAAGCAGTAGGACAATGGAAATTTTAAGCATGACTAAACTCCTCATTCAAACTACTCAAAATTGTAGTCATCTTCAATTAGTTATTATT
>JBGSOQ010000444.1:0-13625 GCA_041739035.1 Ignavibacteriaceae bacterium
CTTTTAGCAACGGGCGCTTAAACATCGAAAATAATCAATTCTAATACTTTCCTTTTGAGGTTTGTAAAAAGTTTATCTAAGTTTCAATATAATTTGTAGAAAACTTTAAAATGATAGTTAACAAGTCGGCAGACGGAAACCTCTCCAACTAAAATAAAGTGAGATTAAATATTATGACAACTAACAAATCACTTTGGATTAACAGACAGAACTTAAAGCTTGGCGTGTCCGCAATTGGTCTGCATGGTAAAAAAATCGGATCGATTAAGCAAGTTGTGCATGATGGCGACACTCTCAACACAAGATTAATTCACAATTTGGGTGTCAGATTCCTTGGCATAGATACTCCCGAAATCAGCTTTGAGTTTCCCGGTACAGGCTCGTTTATTAATCTTACAGATAAAAGATGGGATGCGTTTTTTAAATCCGGAAAGTGGAGAGAAAATTTAGCCATAGGTCAAGATCTTTATCATTACTTTAACAACATAATCGGCAATGGGAAAAATGTCTCAAAAAATCATGCGGAGCTTGCTAGCGAAGCCGAAAAATCATTAGTTAAAACAATTACCTCGGATTTAAAGAAGAGCAAGAGGAGCCTGAGATCATTTACTTTTTTTATGGCGTTTGCCAATGATTTTTTAGATGGTTATGGCCGGCTTTTGTGTTATTTGAACAGCTCAACAGATAATTTTAAAAATCAGAAAGATAAAGAGGAGGTTAAAAAATATTCGTACAACGAGAGACAACTAGCAGCAGGCTGGGCTGCCCCATATTTCATTTGGCCCAACACCCAACCATTTTTATCAATAAAGGCATTCTCAAAAGAAAACGTACTTCCGCAAAATTTTTGGCTGCTCATAAAAAAATCCGGGAAGCTTCATCAAGCAAGAAAATTTGTTAGCGATGCTAGAAGTGCGGGTAAGGGAATTTTCAGCGTTGCCAATCCTTTAAAACTAATGCCCTTTGAGCTTAGAATAATATCGAGGAAAAAAAGTCCGGAAAGATATGTTATTGACCTCAGAGATGAGGGAAGCAATGTTTTGCTAAGACCGGAAGAATATATAAAAATACCGCATCAGGAAGATAGATTGCATATCCCGTCAGAGTTTGTCCCGATATTTCAAATATATGGATGGGTGATAAAGCAGTAACAACCCTAATGTTCTGAAAAATATTCTAAAAGAAGTCGACGGCGAAACCAACACCAAACTTCGAAATTTTTCTATCATAATATGAACTAAATATATCTCTGCCGGAGTAGAATGAAGCGTACACTACGACTCCCTTCTTATCCCATTCTCCAAATTTAACCCCAGTCATCAATTGATTACTGCCGGAATATTTACTGGTACCGTCAAGAAAGAAATGATCGGCTAAAAATAAATTGACATCATTGTTAAATGCTTTCCCAAAGGTGTTCGGAACGGCAAATTCGAACCCGATGTTATAATTGTACCTTTTTAATTCATCGGGACGGATGAGAGTAGCGTAAGATAGTCCCCCATAATATTTCAGAATAGCAGAATCAAAATATATTTGATGAGCGACAGTGATCTCACCAAAATCTTTCGTGAAAGGAATGGGTTTTTTTCCATCAACCCATAGATCTTTATCAGCGTCATAGCTTCCGTCCACAAGATGGGCGCTATTGTGAATAATTCTGAATCTGGCTAATAGTCTATCGTTCTCGAATTGTCTGGTATAAGTAATGTTTCCACCAAAAAAGCCATCAACAGCAGAAATCTGTAGTCGTTTACCAGCATAACTTTTCGAAAATGCATAAGCCATAAACTCGAGGCCTGCTGCAAACCGTGTTTGTGATTCAGCAGTTTCATATGCAAAAATATCGACAGCATTTCCAATATCAACTTTTAGGTTCGTAGTTGAGGTATAATATAAAACGCCCAACTTTGCCTCCTGATTATTAGCCTTTAGCGGCATAAAATTCAGTCCGCTTGGAAATATTATAAATTGGTAATCGCATTGTGAAAAAGTACTAATCGAAAGGATTAAGAATATCAAAGTAGCAGATAAAATGATTTTCATTTGCTGGCAGTATTTTTAGAGTCAAAGTTAATAAAAAAGTACTATTTAAATGCCACACGTAATTAATCTTTCTATCATCCCTCTTCTTCGATCTTATAATGTGCCTACTTGAAATTATTTTTATCAATTGCCTTGTATATGTTTTAAAATGAGATTATTTTTGCAGAGTTATTTTGATGGCGGGGTGCAATTAATCTAATTAGTATTGGAGGGACCAATAGAATCAGAATCCAAGACCCACCACCCTATCAGACTATATTAAACAATCACTTTGTTGAGTTGACACAAAAATTTAATCTGCTATTCAGATTTTAGAGTTGTGTTACACATAAACTGATAGTTCTACACTTTTTTATTTGTGCGCGAGTTTTTTAAAGAATAGCATTATGTCTTTTATTAATCCTAATCTTTAGCAGAGCAAAAACAATGTCCTATTGATAATAGAGTCAAAAGCCATCCCACACTGACTATTGCTACCGGACAATGGCTATTTGAAAAAATAATTAATAATAAACAGTGAAGAGCTTTGAGATAAATACTTTGAATTCTACACTTATGAGCTTTATAAACATTTTCTGCGTTGCTTTGGTTTTCTCTCTCTTCTTTTTATCGCATGAGGTCTCTGCCCAATCTGAATACAGCATGTACGTTATGAATACCTCGTGGACGGATGATAAGACGATTGAATTCGATGTCTATATTAAAGGTACTAACCAAGATTTTGAATTGACCTCTTATCAATGCTCCTTTTTGTTAATCCAAAATATTGTAAATGGCGGGGACATATCATTTACCTATATTGATGAAACATCCCAATTATCAAACCAGCCTAATTTTGGAACGGGCATAAACGATCTAGATGGTCACCCAGAATTGACTTTTGCTTCTTTAGCTGGATCAGACAACATTTCAACCACGCCGATTCTTGTGGGTAGGTTTATGCTGCAATGTACTGAATCTCTTCCCCCCGGCGAGATCAAAATTCAGTGGGATTTTGAGGGCTTCGTATCCACAATTTTAACAGGTGCCTACTTTCAAAACATTACTGTCCCGGCTTTTCATAACAATAATACCATGCTTGATCTAAGGACTGAGAATATTGAAATACCCGACCAATTCAAATTATTTCAGAATTATCCCAACCCATTTAATCCCAGCACAAAAATAACTTTCAATCTTCCTAATGAAAACAATGTCAACTTAACGATTTATAATTTGTTGGGGCAAGAAATAAAAATTCTTGTCAATGATAGAATTGATGCTGGCACACATTCCTTGGATTTTGTTGGTGAAGGATTACCAAGCGGAATGTATTTTTGTAAATTGAAAGTTGAAAATAAGTATTTAGAAACCATTAAAATGATTTTACTCCGATAGTCTGAGTACCACATTCCCCCAAATGTTCTCTCCCCCTCTCGATAAGTATATATTCTCTGCCCAATCAGCAACCAACAGTTCGTTAAATTATGAATATAAAAAACTTTAATTTTAAACTTGACAAATAGAGTCCCAATTACTAAATTTTGATTAGTAATTAAACATTGTTCATAAATTGATTTTGTCATGGGTGTTAAAGAAAGAAAAGAACGACAGAAAACAGAGATGAGGGAGACAATTCTTTCCGTTGCCTTAAAGCTATTTTCTGACGATGGTTATGACAATGTAACGATGAGAAAAATAGCGGATGAGATTGAATACAGCGTTGGAACAATTTACCTTTACTTTAAAGACAGAGATGAAATTTTCTTTGAACTTCATAAGATGGGCTTTGAAGAATTTTATAAAAGGCAGATATCAGTTCAAGGTGTTAAAGACCCCTTGCAGCGATTAACAGAGCACGGATTAGCATATATACAATTCGCCATTGATCAGCCTATGTATTATGATTTGATGTTCATATCACGAATCCCGGCAAAGACAATAAACAAAAACCACGAATGGAAATCCGGCAGCAGAACTTATGATATTTTGAAACTAAATATTAGTCAAGCAAAAGATGCGGGGCATTTCAAAAACGTAGAAGTTGAAGTTGCTGCCTTTTCTCTCTGGTCATTTGTTCATGGCATATCATCTTTGTTTGTCAGGGATCGGATGATGATAGTTCCCCCTGAAGAAGTCAAGCCTTTAGTTGTCGGAGCCTTAAAATTCTTGGAAAGAGCATATTAAAAAATATAAATTAAATGAACACTATTCAATTAATATTCCATGTTAATATATAAGTAAATACTTTTATGCAAACAATATTAGGTTCAACAGGGGTAATTGGTAAAGAACTTGCCAAGGCACTACCGCAATACATAAATAAAATAAGATTGGTTAGCCGCAATCCGAAAAAAGTTAATGACAGCGATGAACTTTTTAAAGCTAATCTTTTTAATGCTGATGAAACAATGAAAGCAGTTGAAGGATCCGAGATTGTTTACCTAACAGTCGGTTTACAGTATGATATAAATGTATGGCGGACACAATGGCCATTGTTAATGAAAAATGTTATTGATGCTTGTAAAAAAAATAATAGCAAACTTGTATTCTTCGATAATGTTTATTCTTATGGAAAGGTTGAGGGATGGATGACAGAAGCAACTCCCGTTAAACCAGATAGTGAAAAAGGGAAAGTAAGAGCAGAATTAAATGAAATGATAATGAGGGAAGTAAAGAAAGGAAATTTGAAAGCTCTTATTGCAAAAGCCGCAGATTTTTACGGACCGGAAACACCGCTTAGTTTTGTAAATATGATGGTGTTCGAGAATTTTAAAAAAGGGAAAAAAGCACAGTGGATGATTGATTTAAACAAGAAGCATTCTTTTACTTATACTCCCGATGCAGGTAAAGGAACAGCAATTCTTGGAAATACAGAATCAGCTTATAACCAAATCTGGCATTTGCCAACGAACAAAAATGTTTTAACTGGGAAAGAGTTTCTAGAACTCGCTGCAAAAGCAATAAATGCGAAACCCGAATATATGGTTGTAAAAAAATGGTTGCTTTCGGTACTTGGTTTATTCAACAAAGTAATAAAAGAAAACAACGAAATGCTTTACCAGAATGATTCCGATTATCTTTTCGACAGCACAAAATTTGAAAAAGCCTTCAACTACAAACCAATTAGTTATGAGGAAGGAATTCGTATTACTGCGGTATCGATGAAATAAAATCAATTCACAATCATTAAATGGAGATTAATTTTTTAAAATAAACTCTATCCTTTCCAATTCACCATCTATATTTGAGCGAGGATAAATGTTAAATATCTTACAAAGCATTGGATAGATATCAATATTCCAAAGTGTTCCTGTTTTATAGCCATCCTTAAAAGCCGGTCCATTGGCGAAAAAAATACCATGCATATCAAGATGGTTATTATCGTAGCCATGATTCCCTTTCGACTTTGAAACCCAATCAGATCTTCTGTTGCTGACTAATGACCACCCAATATCGGCAACCAAAAGAATAGAAAAGGTAAGCGGGCTTTTACTGTAATGATAATAATCCGGAACGTCTTTCTTCAAATAGACATTATAATGATATTCATTTCTCTTAAGAGTTTCGTAAACTTCCTGTAATCTATCTGCTGACGGCTCTATTTGCATAAAAGGACCATCACCCATAAATCGGCAATTATGCTCTTTAATCATATTTTCAATATTAATGGTTTTCTCTTCAGTTATCTCTGTCATTCCATGATCGGCAACAAATATTAAATTAACACTGTCCTTCATACCTATATCGTTTAACCCCTGTATTAACATTCCGGCAATGTGATCAA
This sequence comes from Ignavibacteriaceae bacterium, assembly GCA_041739035.1. Lineage (GTDB taxonomy): Bacteria > Bacteroidota > Ignavibacteria > Ignavibacteriales > Ignavibacteriaceae > XYD12-FULL-36-8. The sequence goes on from JBGSOQ010000444.1 coordinate 5,813, forward strand.
GTCTTTTAATTGATTCATTCAATTCCGGTGAATTAGGACCGAATTTCTGACCGTAAGTATCAGTATCATCAAAATACAAAGTTATAAAGTGAGGTCGTTCATTGTATGGAAGTTGAAGCCAATTAATTACACCCTGGACACGCTGTTCGTAAGGTCTTTCATGCTTGTAAAATTCTCTATACGTAGGATGTCTGTGTTCAAGAGATAACTCCGAACCAGGCCAGAAATAACTTGCCGTTTTAATTCCTTGCCGTTCAGCAGTTTCCCAAAAAGCTTCACCAAGATACCATTTGCTGTCGCGTACGGCAGAAGTGTCGCTCATTCTGTACCAATAATTTTTTTCGAAGTTCGGAAAAGAATTACTAATTATTCCGTGGTTCTCAGCATACATTCCTGTGATAATTGAAAGATGATTGGGAAAAGTTTTTGACGGAAAAACTGATCTGAGTGAAATTGCCGAAACCCCATCACTTTTTATTTTATTAAGATTTGGAGTTATGCCCCGATTAAGATAATCCCATCTAAACCCATCAAACGAAACCAGAATTACGTATGGTTTGGGTTGAGAGTAAATGGTTACTAAAGAAAAAAATAAAATGAATAATAAAAGCAGTCGTCTCATCTAGTTACCCCGAATTATTATATTTTGGTTGTTAAATTACTGAAAAAGTGTATCAACCGTCGGAGCGATAATTACATGAAATGGTTTTTCTTCATCATTGTTATAATCCACGCATTAATTCATCTGCTGGGTTTTCTTAAAGCATTTCAGCTTGCTGAGATAAATCAACTAACGCAATCAATATCAAAACCAATGGGCATGCTTTGGTTGATTGCTCTTTTGTTACTTCTTTTGTCAGCAATAATGTTCATCGCTAACAATGAACTTTGGTGGATTGCTGGTATTGTCGGAATTATTCTATCACAAGTTCTTATCATCTTTTTCTGGCAGGATGCTAAATTTGGAACAATCGCTAACATTATAATTCTGTTAGCAGCAATTGCCGGATATTGGTTTTGGAGTTTTGAAAATCTTTTTAACAATGATGTTGCTGCCAGGCTTGAGACAAGTTCAAAGATTGAAAAAAATCTGCTCACCGAAAAAGACATAGAACATCTTCCACTGCCGGTACAAAAATATCTTAAATACTCTGGAGTCATCAATAAGGAAAAAGTTTATAATGTGAAAATAGTCTTTGATGTTGAAATGCGGGAGAAAGGAAAAGACTGGTTCCAGGCAAAATCTGTTCAATACAATTTTTTTGATGAACCAACCCGTCTTTTTTATATGAAAGCAAAGATGTTTGGTATGATGGTCCCCGGTTATCACAGATATGTTGAAGCAAAAGCAACGATGGACATCCGCTTATTTGGTTTATTCCCTATAATTAAGCAATCGGGAAACATTATGAACAAAACTGAAACAGTTACTTTGTTTAATGATATGTGCCTAATGGTTCCCGCAGCATTGATTGACAAAAGGATCAACTGGGAACCGATTGACAGTTTAACCACCAAAGCTGTTTTTACAAACAATGGTATTTCTATTTCCGCAATACTTTATTTCAATGAGATGGGACAATTAATTAATTTTACTTCAGATGACCGAACTGCAATATCTGATATGAAACAATATAGATTCTCAACACCTGTTGCTGGTTATAAAAATATAAATGGAATTAATGTAATGTCCGGAGGTGAAGCAGTGTGGCACTATCCGGATGGGAAATTCACATACGGTAAGTTCAACTTAAAAAGTATTCAATACAATCTTTCTAATTAAACATATGAATACATACAGTGAAATATTGATATTTTATTTCTCCGGAACAGGCAATTCAAAACAAGTTGCAAAGTGGATTTCAGAATTTGCTGCGGCAAAAAGTGTTGATTGTCAGGTATTAGATATATCAAAGACGGATATTTCACAGTTAGAACCATTGGATTCAAATGCGTTGATAATAATTATATCACCTGTTCACGGTTTTAATTATCCCAAAATTACATTGCAGTTTATTAAAAATTTTCCCGCAGGAAAAAATAAAATTGTTTTGATGAATGCAAGAGCCGGAATGAAAATAGGCTCATTTATTACACCGGGGCTAACCGGAATAGCGTTTATTCTATCTTCGCTTTTATTAAAAAGAAAAGGTTATGAAATAGTTGGACAAATTCCTTTTGATATGCCATCCAACTGGATTTCAATACATCCTGCACTAAATGAAAGAACTGTTAAGTTTATCCACCAAAAGAATTTTGATCGAGTTAAAAAACATTCCGATATAATATTTGCCGGTAAAAAAGATTTTCTTGCGCTGAGAGATATAATACAAGACATCTTAATTGCACCCATCTCGCTAGGTTACTATTTAGTTGGAAGATATGTGTTTGCAAAAACCTTTTATGCGTCTTATAAATGTGATAATTGTGGTGTGTGTATTAAGCAGTGTCCGGTAAATGCTATTGCGGATGTTAATAACCATCCGTATTGGAAATTCAAATGTGAAAGCTGTATGAAGTGTATGAACTCTTGTCCCAAAAGAGCAATCGAAACCGCTCACGGACTTTTTGCCTTGATAGTAGTTTTAATTTCGATTTTATCATCCGCAGTAATTACTCCGATTTTGTCTTTTAGCAGTTCTAATGGCTTAATAAAATTTACTATTGTTAATTTGTTGTTGGTTGTCTTTCTGTTTGGATTTTATCATCTGCAACATTTTTTACTTAAAAAGAAATTTATTGGTAGATTAATAACTTTAACATCTTTAATATATTACAAATTCTGGGGACGTTACAAATCTATTCCTGATTACAAATGGAAGAGATAGAAGTTATAAATATTATAAAGGAATTAATATGAAATCTAAAAAAACAATTTTTGTGATAGTTTTAATTGTCTCTGTTTTCTTTCAGGCATTAAGCGGATTGGGAGGGGGCGCTTTTCTTATTGCCGATCCGACGGGAGAAACACTAAAACTGCCCCTAAGCTTGTTAAGGGATTCTCCGTTTGCCGATTACCTTATTCCAGGAATAATCTTATTTACAGTATTAGGAATTTTTCCGCTTATTGTTACAGCGGGATTATGGCAAAGTAAATATTGGGGCTGGTTAGGGAGTATCTTGCTTGGCGTCGCTCTTTTGATCTGGATTTTTGTTGAGATACTTTTAATCGGTTATGGGTCAGATCCCCCATTACAATTAATATATGGGACGCTTGGAATAATTATACTATTCTTGGCACTTTTGCCCTCTACAAAAAATTATTTTATAGAAAAAAATGAGAAATAAAAAAACAATCACGGTTTTAGTTTTACTTATTTCGGCAGCATTAATAGTTGCAACGTCATTTGGAATTTTTTTAAATGCTGAATTAATACGGAACATTCTTTGGTAGGAATGAAATGTAATACCGTGGTTTTTCAAAAACCATCTTCTGATTTTACTTGGTTCAATTCCTTTTTGAACTAAATCCCAGTCCTTAAATTTTTTTGAAGGATTGGCGTTAAGTTCTTTGAGAATTTTTTTAATGTACTCAGGTGTTTCGCCTAATTTTTCAAGAGGATTACAAACCTTGCACGGCCTGTAACCCTTAAGAATAGCATCTTTTGTAGTCTTAAAGAACTCTACATTTTCCACTTTCGGTTTTCTTGCAGGGCAGGTCGGCCGGCAGAATATTCCGGTTGTTTTAACTCCCGCAATGAAAATGCCCTCATAAGAAACATCTTTGGCAACAAGTGCCTTATACATAATTGAGTTTGTCAGCATATAGTTTTTTTAATGCAAAGTTAGTTTTGTCTTAATGAGCATCCAACCAAAAAATTGACAAGTATATTTTAGAAGGTTAGTCAAAAGAGTTGCCGCTAACGGGCAGGTATTGCTGCAGGTGGGATATTTTATAACGTCCAGCCCGGAACCGCTACTCAATTGAAAATATAAAGTTGAAGTTAACAACAAAAAGCCAAATAGATATTCGTCTGCCCGAACAAAAGTATAGCGATGCAAACAGCCAAAGTTTCAATGTCCAGCCCCACTTGCAGCAATACCAATGTTGGATGCTGTACATGCAAATATCATCTTCATTAAATCCATATCTTCTAACCTCTTCTAATCATTGTTGAATGGAGATGCTTTACTTTCCAATGCTTTCTTTGCTTTGCTAAAACTACTGTTTCCAGCCATTGTACAGTTGTTTGTTTACTGTCTTTGGTAATCACTGAAGTAAGCCAATAGGTTACCCATGCTATATCTTTATCTTTTTCGGTACTGATGAATTCAAAAGTATTCGTACGTTTAAAATCGGCAGCTGTATTCATAGTGATTGCCTTATTTATCAAGGTGCCAATATTCCAAATTTGACCATATTCGTATAAGGTAATGTCGGTAGTGCAATGAGCCCTAAGGCTTACTGAATCACGATTTGATAAAGCTTCAAACATTTTTACAACCTCTTGCTGCACTTCTTGCTGGTCTTTTGTAAATATCTGCTGTGCCTGTAAAAATGTTGAGAGAGAAATCGTAATGATTAGAAGAATTATTTTTTTTAATATCATTGATTTATTTCTTTGTTTTGTCAAAAATCGTGAAGTGTCCAAATGTATAGCAGCCAACTCGTTTATAGGGCCCACAAAACTAGACATATACAACCACTATTAGCCGTATAGGTCTCATTAAAGTGCGTATTCATTTTTTCAAACTCAAATAACTTTTCTTTATAAATCATCAAAGGATTGCACTGCATAAAATATTTTACACAATGAAAATTATCTACCGCGATTTTTTCGGTTTACCAGCCCACCGTTTCCGATTATTATTTCCGGGGTGTTTCGGTCTTGAGTGACTCGAACTTCCTCTCTTGTGCTGCTGCCCCTGCCTCGCCGAATGGCGGCTATGAGCTTTCAAGTGGTATAAACTTGAGTTTTATGATGTTGAGTATGACAAGCCTTTTTTGTCGAATTGAAATAAAAATAAACAACAAATTCCGGAATTGTTTAAACTCAAAGTGGCTCAGAATTTAATAGCGATGTTTACCCACAGTCCACCCTTTTTGCTTTAAGAATTTTTCACCAGACTCTACAGCCCCATCTTCCATCTCCGTTCCCATCGAGTCATTCCATCTGTTCAGAAAACCAAAGAGCGCAACAACCCCCATTATCTCAACTATTTCCCCCTCGTTCCAATACGTTCTTAATTTTTCTGCAACTGCATCATCAACAGAACTCGGAATAGTTGAACTTACTAAAGCAAATTCTAATGCGGCTCGTGCAGAATCGTTAAATGCTGGGTGAGATTTAAATTCCCAAATATTTTCAAGTTTGTCTTTTTCAGCGCCGTATCGTTCAGCAGCTCTAATAGTGTGAGCCTGACAGTATCTGCATCCGGCTGTGTTGCTGCTTATGTAACCGATCATTCTTTTCAAAGCACTTGTTACTCGGCCTTTATTTTCCATAACTGCCTTGTTGAGTTCAATAAAAGCATAAGCAATTTCCGGACGATGATACATTGTTTTAACACTGTTCGGGCAAAATCCTAGAGTTTCATTGTAGAACTTGATGAGCTTTTGCAATTCCTTGTCATCTTTTTCAGATGCTGGAGATACTAATGGTTTTTTCATTTTATCTTCTTTTATCAAAATATTATAAACGTTTATTCTATAATGAGCAATATTATCAAAAAATCAAACTAATAGCCGACATTTCATTAGAAACTATTCTAAAACAAAAATTGTTAGGATATGTAATTGTAGGAAAAAATATGAATCTAAAAATAATTTACTTATCGGCCTTCTTACTCGTATTACCATTTGTTACTCTCTTTTCCCAAGGGAACATAAGTTCAAAAATTCAGGAGTTCCAATATGAGAGAAATGATATAAATCAAAATGCGATGCTTGTGCTTGGCTCATGGGCTGCCGGTAATATTTTAATCGGCACTTATGGCAATTTTAAGGCAAAGGGTGAAGCAAAATATTTCCACCAGTTTAATGCAATGTGGAATGTTGTGAATCTTGGCATTGCCGCTTTCGGATATTTTAACGCCGTTAATTCTGATCCGGCCTTAATGACAAATGTTGAAATCATTAAAGACTTTAACTCATTGCAAAACTTTCTTTTGCTTAACGCAGGATTGGATACTGCATATATTATGACAGGATTTTATCTTAAAGAAAGAGCAAAGAATTCCTCAAGCGCAGAACGTTTGCGAGGTTACGGGAATAGCTTACTACTGCAAGGCGGATTTCTTTTAGCTTTTGATGTTGCATTATATTTTATTCATCAGAATAATGCGTCTGTAAATTTGTATCCGCATTTAGAAAGTCTATTAGTTGGCGGAGTTGGTGTCGGATTTAATCTCAAATTATAAAGGAAAAAAAGTGAAAACTTATTTGGTAGTCGGAGGAACCTCCGGTATCGGCTTAGAAACAACAAAACTGCTCAGCCGGGGAAATAATGTAATTGTAATCAGCAAAGAGAAAAGAAATCTCGATGGATTAGACAATGTGGAATTTTATTCTGCAGATATAAAAAAATCTGCTGAAGAACTTCCTCAACTCAGCAATCCAATAGATGGGCTTGTTTACGGGCCCGGCACAATAAACCTAAAACCTTTCAAAAGTTTGAAGATTGATGACTTCCAGAATGATTTTGAAGTTAACCTGCTTGGAGCGGTTAAAGTCATCAACAAATATTTCCCGAATTTAAAACAAGCTGAGAAAGCAAGCATTGTTTTATTCAGCACGGTTGCAGTTCAAACAGGAATGCCTTATCACGCTTCAATAGCTTCGGCAAAAGGAGCGATTGAGGGCTTAACTCGTTCACTTGCGGCTGAGTTTGCTCCAGGTATTCGGGTAAATTGTATTGCACCATCAATTACGAACACACCGCTGGCAGAAAAGCTTCTTAACAATGAAGCAAAATTAAAAGCATCCGAAGATCGCCATCCGTTAAAGCGAATCGGGAGCCCAGAAGAAATTGCAGAACTTGCTGCGTTTCTATTGTCGGATAAATCTGGATTTGTAACAGGCCAAATCATCAAAGTCGATGGCGGGATTTCATCTATCAAAAATATTTAACTCAGCGTCTTAGCGACTTTGCAGTAACATTTTTACTGCAAAGACGCGGAGGCGCAAAGAAGGACGCAAAGGAAATGATTATAACTAAAGAAAATATTTTAGAGTTTGAAAAACTTTATAGAACCAATCTTTTCAATTCACTATCTGGATTTAAGAGCGCAAATTTAATCGGAACAATTTCCAAAGAAGGAAAAACTAATCTTGCGATCTTCAGTTCTGTGATTCACGTTGGCGCAAATCCGCCTTTGATGGGATTAGTAATGCGTCCGGTTTCAGTAGAGAGGCACACTTACCACAACATAAAAGAAACTGACTTTTTCACCATTAACCACATCAACCAGGAGATATTCAAACAAGCCCACCAAACATCTGCAAGATATGATAAGGATGTTTCTGAGTTTGATGCTTGTGGACTAACACCAGAATTTACTGAAATAGTGAAGGCACCTTATGTTAAAGAGTCAAAAATAAAAATCGGCTGCCGGCTTGTTGAAGAACATGAAATAAAATTTAATGGAACAATTTTTATAGTTGGAGAAATAGTTGAAATAATTCTTCCGGAAGAAATAATTTCAAAAGATGGATACGCTGATATTGAAAAAGCCGGGACGATTTCGATTAGCGGATTGGACAGCTATCACGAGACTAAAAGAATTGCTCGTTTATCTTATGCTAAGCCTGGGGTTGAGATTAAAGAAATATAGATTCTTTTGCTTGAATTAAATTTTTGTCGATTCACATTAA
>JBGSOQ010000469.1:0-2616 GCA_041739035.1 Ignavibacteriaceae bacterium
CGTAGATTGACTATGTCTGTGTGCATGTCTGGCACCAATTCCGCCTTTATCAAATTGAACTTTTACCATCATAATTTCATCATTAAAGCCCATAAACTTTCTTCTCATACCCGGTGCAACTTGTTCCCATACCATTGGTTCTGTTTTAATAAATATATCACTTTGGTTCTGCATAATTACCTCCTTTTATTTTTGAATAGCAATTGGCCCAACCCAACTTAGCTCGGTACCGTTATCTAATTTTATTTTATGATTTACTTTCTCGTCTGCATTATCATTACAGATCAAAACTTTCCAACTAAGCTTATTCTTTCCTTGAATACTTAGAATAGTATATTTCTCATCAGATTGAACGACATTGATTTCTTCAAATGCTGGATATGAATTAAATGAATATTCTAATGTGGGATTGAAATCACCATGTGGCTCAATAATATTTACAAATGTGTGATTATCATCCTTGACTCTGAACATAATTCCCGGATCATTTCGGAGATTAAAGTTCGGATCATTTGCTCCAACTTCCGTAAAAAATATTTGTGTATTCTTATCAGTATTTGAGGTTATCGAATAATATCGCTCACCATTTAACCATGTAAATGAAGAAGTGGTATCAGATTTACCTTCGGCAGTTAACCAAAGATGCTGATAACCGTTCTTTGCTCCCAGAGGTTTTCTAAGTGTTGTATTAGGATTGTAATCATATGTTGTTGATATAAAATGTCCCATATAGTAAAATGGGAGATCGTATTGATGCTGTTTTTCTGACTCAACTCTGAATACGTCAATAACAACAGGTCTTAATAATCCCGGATCGTTCACCATCAAAAGTGTACGATGCATCATCACTCCATCATAAGCATGAACATCTTTTGCACTTGTAACCAGCATATCCGGATTAGTTAAATTAGAATAATAAAGATCCGGATGATACTTCTCAGATTCTGATTGTTTACCATTAAAGTTGGTTGTTTCATCAACTACTAATGTGTTGTGTGCGACTGTTTGCAACGCATAAGTTTTATTTTCTAATAAATATCTTCCACCGGACTTTTGTTCAACATTTAAAAATCTTGCAGCGCCGTAATCTTGAATTACTTCTCTGCCCTGATCATAAAATAGCATGCTAAGTTTATCGAAGTGTCCATGTGATAATCCGTGTGCACTATACTTAAAGAGAAGACATTCCATATCACTATTGGAACCCCATCGCAAAATACTAATACCACCCTCATCTCCTTTGGGACCATCAATATAGTTAACACTTTCCCACTTAAATTCAGGAATTGTTTTTAATTCACTAAGCGCTTCTGCGACTTTAATTCCACCTTTTGAAAAGCTAACTCTATCCTGTTTCTGAGCAATACTTAGCAATGACTTATCTTCGCCATATCTGTCGTAAACAAAATTAAGAGCATACACAATTTCTGATGATAAATATGTTTTTTCTTTTAGAGCATCATTGATAGGAATAAATTCACCATTCGTATATGTCATTTGCATTGCGGAATAAAAAGCTTTTTTAAGTATTTGATTTCTAACTTCATAGATTTTTAGATCAGGCATATTATTCTGTATTGATTCCGCAAATATGAAAAATGGCCAGAGAGCATATCTAACATAATATCCGCCCTCAGTGTAATAACCATCCGGAGAGAATAATAAATTTAGTTGAGCTATAAATCCTCCCTCACCATCTTTTTTTGATCCATAGAGAGATTTTCGGATTAACTCTTCATTATTTAAAACGAACCCAGTCATACCAACAGCGGCAACCATCCAAGTTCCGTGGTTATGAATAAGATTAAACTCGTGTTCAGAATCTTCAGAAAAAAACTTTGTCATTGGAAGGAAAATATTTTTTTCATACTTATTTCTATCATCTTTAGATAGCAAATCATATATGCAATCGTAAGCCTGGATTGTGTGAAGGAGCCAAACAGTTTCATTCAATGATTGCCAGAATAGTCGACCTGGAGTTTGATCTTTAGCCTGGGGATGCAACCCAATAGTTGGATAAAGTTTAGCATATTTATCAAGAATGGTTTTAATAAATTTGGCATACTTAACATCAGTTGTAACGGAGAATAGGATTCCGGCTTTGTACATTAAGTCATAATTTTGTTTATGTCTTTCGTGTGTATAGCCTCCACCGGGATCAGCTGGAATTGGCACATCGATATCATCATTCAAAACCTCATCAACACCGGATTTAACTGATTCATATGTTTTATCAAATAATGGAATTTTACCAAGATTTTTTGTGATCTCAGTTACTACTTCTTTAGTCAGAATTAATTTGGGATGTTCGGATTGTGCATTAACATAAATACTGCAAAGTAATACTATAAACGATAAAAAAATTATTGAAAATATTCTCATCAATTGATCCTTTGTTAAATGAAGTACGTTCCGCCATTAATTTCAATTGAAGCTCCTGTAATAAAAGAAGATTCATTTGAACATAAATAAACAACCAGGTCAGCAACTTCATTTGCTTTACCTTCTCTTCTTAATGGTGTTGAGCCGGCAACTTTTTCTCTCACTTCCGGTTTCGTGAATGTATCGTGAAAGGTTGTACTGATCATTCCGGGAGAAACCGCATTAACCCTTATG
>JBGSOQ010000470.1:0-3300 GCA_041739035.1 Ignavibacteriaceae bacterium
TTTTTAGAAACAATCAAACTTTTCAAAAGTATGCTCTGGTACGCTGATAATAACCCTTCATTAGATTTGGCAAATGCTTCCACTCAAAAGTATTTAGACGCCGGAGGAAAGCTACTATTTTCAATTCAGTTCCCACAGACTGTTGATCTGGAAAACATACAAGGTTTCTTACCTATTCTTATCGATAGTAGTGATTCAAGGAATTCAATATTTGGGGGAGTAAAAATTTCTGCTGATACAACTCAGCCTTCTTATCCAACATTAGAAACTTCATCTTCACTATTTAGAATTAAATCGTTTTACTTAGGACCTCTAGGAGTTATTCCTATTTACTATTTTCCAAATAAGGAATTGAAAGGTTATATCGGTTTTTCGAATAGTGCGAAAAGCCAATTCTTCTTAGGCCTTCCTTTACATAAGATAAATGGTGGGGATGCAAAAGTGAAATCGCTTCTAACAAAAGTATTATTTCAAGATTTTGGATTAATACCATGAAATATTTTTTACTTATCTATCTTTTTGTTGGAGTTGTTTCTCTTTCAGGTCAGGAGAGCGGAAATCTTGCCGGAAAAATTGTTGATGCCAAATCCGGTGATGAATTGCCTGGTGTTAATATCATATTAAAAGGAACTTACTATGGAGCCGCAACAGATATCAATGGTAATTTCCTAATAAATTCAATAAGCATTGGTAATTACACCGTTCAAATTTCGTATATCGGCTACAAAACAATGCAGTTCACGGGAATTAAAATTGAGGAAAACAAAACAAAACAACTTGATGTTAAGTTAGAAGAATCGGTGTTAACTCTTTCACAGGATATAGTAGTAATTGGTGATAGACCATTACTGGATGTTGAGGAAACTCAAAGCAAGAAAACCATATCAAGAGAGGATATAGAGAATTCAATAGTTGAAAATATTGGAGATGTAATCGTTCAGCAGCCAGGAGTAATTAAATCAGATAATTCAATCCACATTCGCGGCGGCAGAGCCTATGAAAATGCATTTTTATTGGATGGAGTTTCAGTTCAAGATCCACTTGCCGGAACTGGTTTTGGACTTCAGTTATCTTCAAATGCAATTGAAGAAGTCGAAGTTATCACTGGTGGTTATAATGCTGAGTTTGGGCAAGCAACTTCTGGTGTAGTTAATGTAAGGACAAGGGAGGGCGGAGACATATATCATGGTTATGCTTCTTATAAGAAAGATAATTTGGGAAATAAAACTTCCAATCATGTTTTTAACATTGATGTTATCGAATCGAACCTCAGCGGACCGGAGCCTCTGACCACTTTTATTCTTCCGCAGCTAGGACTAACAATTCCAGGTGAAGTAAATTTCTTTGGCAGCTTTTATGCTGGATTTAGTGATGGTATAACCCAAGGATACTATAAACCAACGCCTAAGCAGTTGATCTCATCTACTTTTGGTGGAAGCCGGTTTGCACCCAGAGCTGAAAATAACTGGTTTTGGATGGCGAAATTAACCTATAAATATTCACCAACCTTAAAGTTTCAGTATTCTTATAATCAATCTATTAAGATTGATCAAAACAGACAATCGCTTCAATCGAATCTTGAATATGTCGAAAAAAGTCCCGGTTATCAGTACGAATTTCAAAATATTTTGGATAATGCAAATACTTTCACTCATCAGAATCGTTTACAAACTTTGGGAGTAACGCATACTTTAAATCCTCAAACTTTTTATGAACTTAAATTAAACTATCACTTTGCAAATCTTCGAGCTGATGCTAACGGCAGAAAGTGGGATGAATATTTAGAACCAAAAGATATTACGAGTTTTCCAATTGAATATTATAACACTAACCGTGATACTGTTGGTGTAATTCCGGGGGATGGTTTTTGGGATGTAGGAAATCCCTTTACATGGCGCGATCATTTTTTCGAAGAACTTTCAATAAAAGGCGATTTAACAAGTTTCTTTGATGAGAAAAATAAGTTTAAAGCTGGTTTTAATATGCAATTTCAAACAATGCAGGTGATTGATATTTATAAACCATGGGTCGGTGAACTTGGTCTAAACAATGACATCTATAAAGTACATCCGGCAATTGGATCATTCTATGCACAGGACAATATTAATTTTTCTGGAATGATTCTTAATTTTGGTTTGCGTCTTGATTACTGGTTCCCGGGAAAATATGTGGATGATGCAATTGAAAATCCCGATGTTGTCACTATTCCGGACGAAACAAGAATTAATTATAAAGACGACACTTTCGGTTGGTTCGGTAATAGAAGATGGAAAGCAAGATTAAGTCCGCGTCTTGGAATTTCCCATCCTGTTTCTGACAATCAAATTCTTTTCTTTTCGTATGGACATTTTAGCAAGTGGCCAAAACCAGAGTACATTTATGCCAAACTTAATCCTCTTAATGCGCAATCATCTTTTCAGACGATTGGCAATCCCAATCTTAATCCTGAAACTACAGTTGCTTATGAACTGGGTTTAAAGACTCAATTTTCGAACGATGATGTTTTGACTGTTACAGCTTACTACAAAGATATTTTTGATTATGTAAGGGCAAGACCTGCTATAATTACTTCTGCAAGATTTGCCACACAAAGCCTTAATACATATGTTAATTTGGATTATGCTCGCTCACGTGGAATTGAACTTGAGTTTAAAAAGAGAGTCGGAAAGTGGTTTAATGGTTCTGCAAATTTTGTATACTCAATTGTAACTGGTAAAAGTTCCTCAGCTGATGAAGGAGTTCTCGTACTTAGGGGTGATCTGGATGAATCCATTAAAGAAAATTTTACAGAGTGGGATAGACCAATTTCAGCTTCTATAACTACAAACTTTTATGTTGAAAAAAATAATGCCTTATTCGATTTTGGTAATGGAATATTAGATGATTACAATATTTATGTTCGAATGCAATATCAGTCAGGTAAACGATATACTCCCGCAGTTTTTACAGGAAATTATTTAAATGATGGAAGACCGGAGTACGAGACTATCAGAAATCAGAGATATGGTAATATCGGCGATGATTGGTTCTGGATAGATTTGAATTTTGAGAAGTATTTAGTTATTGGTGATTTGAGACTTTCGATCTTCATGGAGATTAATAATTTATTCGATACTAAAAATTCAGCGATTATAAATCCTGTAACCGGTGAAGCATATGAATATGGTGATCCTACACCGCTTACTTGGAATGATCCAAATTATCCTGATTTACAAGCTCCGCTTAATCCTTATCCCTATAATCCAGCTAGATACTTAACGAGGAGAAATATAAAATTTGGTATGAGTTTAAAGTTCTAGA
>JBGSOQ010000078.1:0-15110 GCA_041739035.1 Ignavibacteriaceae bacterium
GATCTTACTTTCATAATTTCTCCGTTATTTATACCTATAGGTAATTCTACCTTTAGTTAAATCATAAGGAGATAATTCTATTGAGACTTTATCTCCCACTAATATTTTAATAAAATGCATTCTCATTTTTCCTGAAACATGAGCTAATATTTCATGACCATTGTCCAATTTAACCCTAAAGTGGGCATTAGGCAAAGTTTCAGTTACTACTCCATCAACTTTTATTGGACCTTGCTTAGCCATTAACACACCGTCAAAATTTCAGGTGATCCATCAGATACAAGAACCGTATGCTCAAAATGTGCTGAAGGCAAACCATCTTCAGTAACAACCGTCCAGCCATCCTTAGCTGTTTTGACTTTATATGTACCAACATTTACCATAGGTTCAATTGCGATGGTCATTCCTTTTTTTAATTTTGGACCGGTACCACGAGCACCATAATTTGGAACAGCCGGCTCTTCGTGAAGATATTTTCCAACACCGTGTCCGCATAAATCCTTCACTACCGAAAATCCATTCTCTTCCACGCATTTTTGCACAGCAAAAGAAATATCATGCACTCGATTACTAACTTTTACTTCTTTTATCCCTTCGTAAAGGGATTTTTCAGTCACCTCAAGTAATCTCTTTTTTTCCTGAGAGACTTCACCTACACCAACTGAAACCGCCGCGTCTCCATAATATCCATTCTTTAAAACACCTACATCAATTGAAACCAAATCACCTTCTTTTAGAATACGTTCACCTGGAATTCCGTGAACAACTTCATTATCAATAGAAACACAAAGTGAAGCAGGATAATCGTACGAGCCTGCCTGTGAGTAGCCTTTGAAGGCTGCTTTTGCGTTATTGCTAAGAATATACTCTTCAGCAATTCTATCAAGTTCTATTGTTGCAATTCCCGGGCGTACATTATTTGCAACTAATCTCAAAGTTTCAGCAACTATCTTACAGCTTTCCCTAATAAAATCTATTTCCTTTTTGGTTTTTATGTAAATCACTGAATCAGGTCGTTATCTCCTGCCTCTGAGTTTTCCTGACTTCATAAAACCATCATAGTGCCGCATCAACAAATGTGATTCAATCTGCTGAAGAGTATCCAGAGCAACACCAACTATAATAAGCAAACTTGTTCCGCCAAAAAATTGAGCAAACTGACCAGAAACTCCCCAAGCTGAAACAAATGCTGGTAAAATTGCAACAATTGCTAAAAAGAACGAGCCTGGTAAAGTTATCTTTGTTAAAATATTATCAATAAATTCGGATGTTTGTTTTCCTGGTCTAATTCCTGGAATAAACCCACCTTGCTTCTTCATATTATCGGCAACATCTTTAGGATTAAAAGCAATTGCGGTATAAAAATAAGTGAAGAAGATAATCATAATAGCATAGATTACAGAGTATACAGCCGATTGATAATGAAAATACGAGTTAATGGTCTGCAGAAAATCATTATTCGGGAAAAAAGACAAAACAGTATTCGGTATAAACATAATTGACTGAGCAAAAATTATTGGCATAACGCCCGCTGTATTTACTCTTAATGGAATATACTGAGTTACACCGCCGTAGACTTTTCTCCCAACTACTCGCTTAGCATATTGTACCGGAATTCTTCTAGTTCCCTGTGTAACTAGAACAACACCGGCAATAATAAGAACCATAAGAACCAGAATTACGATTTCAATAATAATACTTCGTGTTCCGGCAGATATCAATCTGTATTCATCTAAAATCGCAAAAGGAAATCTGTTGATAATCCCAATAAAGATTATCAGTGAAATACCATTACCAATTCCTCTTTCCGTAATTTGCTCACCAAGCCACATCATAAATACCGTGCCGGCGGTTAAAATGATGATAGTGGAAAGAGTCCAAGCCATTCCCTGAATTGGTTCTGGAATGATTGGCATTCCACGAAGATTTAGATTATAAAGTCTTATCGTAACACCCCAAGCCTGCATTGCAGAAATTAAGACAGTGCCATATCTTGTTAGTTGGGTTATCTTTTTTCTACCTTCTTCACCCTCTTGTTGCAACTTTTGAAAATAAGGAACCACAGCACCCATCAATTGAAGAATGATAGAAGCAGAAATATAAGGCATTATTCCAAGAGCAAAGATCGCTGCATTTGAAAACGCTCCACCAACAAACAAATCATACAACCCAAATAAATTATCGGAAGTTTGATTCTTCATCGCTTCCGAAAGTAATGCTGAATCAATGCCAGGGAGAGTAATATGTGCACCAACACGAACTATGACAAGCAGCATTAATGTATAAATTATTCTCTGTCTAAGTTCGTGAATCTTGAAAATATTTCTGAAAGTATCCGTAAGTTTCGACATTAAGAATTACTCAAATCTTTTTAATTGTTCCACCGGCAGTTTCAATTTTTTCTTTAGCCGATTTACTAAAACCGTTCACTTCAAATTGAAGCTTTGATTTTATTTCTCCATTGCCCAAAATTTTAACCGGTTTATTAACAGTTGTTATCAAACCAAACTTTTTAAGTATTTCGGGGTTTATTACTTCAGAAGTAAATTTCTTTTCGTCCGCTAATTTTTGAAGGACATCCAAGTTTACAACCTGATACTCAACTCTTGAATGGTTGGTGAAGCCATATTTGGGAATTCTTCTCTGCAAAGGCATTTGTCCACCCTCAAACCAAGCTTTCTTTTTTGCGCCTGATCTAGAGAGCTGCCCATTCATACCTTTTGTAGCTGTTTTCCCGTGCCCGGAGCCTACGCCTCTACCGACTCTTTTGGGGTTTTTCTTAGATCCCTCAGCATATTTTAAATTACTTAGAATATCCATAATCTCAACTAATTTATTATTTCTTAATTTCTTCCACTTTGAGAAGATGCTTAACTTTGTTAATCATACCTCGGATTTGAGGAGTATCGGTATGAATTTTCTCCCAATTAGGCCTGCCTAAACCAAGAGCTTTAATAGTCAACTTCTGGTCATTAGGCTGGTCAATAATACTTCGAATTTGTTTTAATTTTAATTTTGTCATGATTTTTTAATTAGACAGTAAATAAATCCTTAACTTCCATTTTTCGTTTTGTCGCCATTCTTCTTGCATCAACTAGTGAAAGTAAAGCATTTAATGTTGCTTTCACTTGATTATGAGGATTACTTGAACCTAATGATTTAGTTAATACGTCTTGAACACCAGCTGATTCTAAAACTGCTCGAACACCACCGCCAGCAATTAAACCGGTTCCCGGTGATGCAGGTTTTAAGAGAACTTTGCCAGCACCAAACTTGCCGATAATTTCGTGGGGGATGGTACCTTTATAAACCGGCACTTTAACTAAACTCTTCTTAGCGTCATCAACACCTTTGGAGATAGCATCAGTAACTTCATTCGCCTTACCTAAACCAATCCCAACTATGCCGTTTCCATTACCGACAACAACAATTGCATTAAAGCTGAATCTTCTTCCACCTTTTACAACTTTTGCTACACGGTTTATATGAACAACTTTTTCTTTTAGTCCGTCTGTATCATTTTGTTTGACTGTTTTATGTTCCATTCGCAATATGCTAACTATATTAAATTAAAGTGAATATGATTTACTTGTACGAAAGCTTGCTGCCGAGAGAGGATTCGAACCTCTACAGACGCCTCCAAAGGGCGTTGTCCTACCATTAGACGACCCGGCAATCCTAAGTTCGATTGAGATTAAAATTTTAAACCTCCCTCACGAGCACCGTCTGCAATGGCTTTTACTCTACCATGATATCGATAGCCATTCCGATCAAAAACAACTTGTGAAATATTTTTCTCCAAAGCTCTTTTTGCCACTAGAATTCCGACCATTTTACCTTTACTAATTTTACCTTTAGAATTTTTTAATTCCTCAGATAATTCTTTCGATAAAGAAGAGGCGGAAACTAAAGTGTTGCCGTCGGAATCATCTATTAACTGAGCATAAATATTATTCAAACTTCGATAAACAGTTAATCTGGGCTTATCTTTAAGCCCGGATATTTTTCGTCTAATTTTTATCTTTGAACGAAGTCTAATGTTTTTATTTTTCTTAATCATTTTATTTTTCCAATACCCTTAATTATTTACCAGCTGTTTTACCGGCTTTACGAGTAATTTGTTCAGTAGAATATTTAATTCCTTTACCTTTATAAGGTTCAGGTTTTCTAAATGATCTAATTTTTGCGGAAACCATTCCTACAAGCTGCTTATCAATTCCAGTTATTATTATTTGGTTTGGAGTTGGAACTTGCACGGTAACACCGGAAGGCGGAATAAAGTATATTGGATGTGAATATCCAATATTTAATAATATGTTTTCGCCTTTCTGTTCTGCTTTATAGCCAACACCAACAATATCTAAAGTTTTTTGGTATTGCTCCGTTACTCCTTTAATCATATTTTGAATTAACGCCCGCGTTAAACCGTGTAAGGATTTATTCAGCTTTAATTCATCAGGTCTTTGTACAGAAAGTTCACCATCTCTGATTTCAACTTTCATATTGTTGTGGACTTCGGTTTGCAACTCACCCTTGGGTCCTTTTACCTTAATTAAATTTTCATTTTTAGTAACCGAAACGCCTTTAGGAATTGTTATCGGTTTTTTGCCAACTCTTGACACTTATTAAACTCCAATTATTAAAAATTACCACACAAAACAGACTACTTCACCACCCAAGGATTTGCTTCTTGCTTCTTTATCAGTAAGCAGACCTTTAGAGGTGGAAATTACAGCAACACCCAATCCATTGAGGACGCGAGGAAGTTCGCTGCTATTTTTATAAACTTTTAATCCGGGTGAACTAATTCTTTTCAACCCGCTAATTGCCGGATTTCCATTATGATACCTAAGATGAACTTTCAGAACATTTTGCTTATTGTCCTCAATGACTGAAAAATCATCAATAAAATTATTTTTCTTAAGAATATCTGCTAAGCCAAGTTTCATTTTGGATGATGGGATTTCCACTACAACTTTTTTTGCTTTTACAGCATTTCTAATTCTTGTTAAAAAATCCGAAATCGGATCAGTTACACGCATTCTTTTCCTCCGTTTACCAGCTTGATTTTTTTAATCCGGGAATTTCACCTTTAAGACCCATTTCTCTTAAAACTAGTCTTGAAACTCCAAACTTTCTATGAAAACCTCTTGCTCTTCCGGTGAACATACAGCGGTTATGCAATCGTACCGGTGAAGAATTTTTAGGAAGCGCTTGCAAAGCATCATAATCACCTTTTTCCTTAAGCTCTTTTCGTAACTTTGCGTACTTTTCACAAAGTCGTCGTCGTCGTGCTTCCTTTGCAATTGAACTTGTTTTAGCCACTAAAACTCCTTATTAAACTGATTTAATTTCTTTTTTTCTAAATGGAACCCCAAAAGATTGAAGCAATTCAAAAGCTTCATTATCAGTTAGAGCACTTGTTACAAAAGTTATGTCCATTCCTAAAACTCTTGTTACTTTATCAAAATTAATTTCCGGAAAAATCACCTGTTCTTTAATACCTATTGAATAATTGCCATGACCATCAAATGATTTATCAGATAATCCCCTAAAATCCCTTACACGAGGAAGCGCAATATTTATAAGCCTATCAAGAAACTCGTACATCTTTTCTTGTCTTAAAGTAACCATCGCACCAATGTTTACACCTTCACGTAATTTAAAGTTTGAAATGGCTTTTTTAGATTTTCTAATGCTTGCTTTTTGACCGGTAATGGTCTCTAAGTCTTTAACTGCTTCCTCTAGAATTTTCTGATCGGTAACTGCTTCACCAACGCCCATGTTAACAACTATCTTGTGAAGTTTTGGAACCTGCATAACACTTTTATAAGAAAATTTCTTCATCAAATTAGGAACAACCTCTGCTTTGTAATAATCAGCAAGCCGAGTTTTTATTTTAATTTGTTTTTCTTCGGAAGCGCTGGATTTTTTAGTCTCCTTTTTCGAATCTTTTTGTTCCTTCTTTGAATCCTTAGATTCCTTCTTCGAATCTTTTGGTTCTTTTCCTGGTTTTACCTGCTTCGCAGTTTCTTCTTTTTTAATTTTTTTATCAGCCATTTTAGTAATAGTTTAATTTCGTTGTATTATTGGATCATTTCGCCGCTAACCCGGCTAACGCGCATCCTTTTTTTCTTCTTTGTCTTGTCATCAAGAATAATTTGCGCACCTATCCTTGTTGGAGTATTATTTTTTGGATCGATGATCATAACATTAGAAACATGAATCGGTGCTTCCTTCTCTAAAATTCCTCCTTGAGGATTTTTTTGAGTTGGCTTTGTATGTCTTTTTCTAATATTAATTCCTTCTACAATTACCTTAAAATCTGATGGATAAACCTTAAGAACTTTGCCGGTTTTTCCTCTATCATTTCCTGTAATTATCATTACATTATCATTTTTATGAATTTTCATTTCGATTTTTCCTTATAAAACTTCGGGAGCCAATGATACTATTTTCATAAACTGCTTATCTCTTAGCTCTCTAGCAACAGGTCCAAAAATTCTTGTGCCTTTTGGCTCGTTTTGCGGATTCAACAATACCGCAGCGTTCTCATCAAAACGAATATAAGAGCCGTCTTTCCTTCTAACTTCCTTTTTTGTTCGCACAATAACTGCGCGGGATACTTCACCTTTTTTTACGGTACCATTTGGTATTGCTGTCTTAACCGAAACAACAATAAGGTCGCCAACGCTAGCATATTGTCTTCCACTGCCGCCAAGTACTCTAATACAGCGCACTTTTTTAGCGCCTGAGTTATCCGCAACTACTAAATTGGTTTCTTCTTGAATCATAATTTCCTCGGCAAATCGGGTTTACTACTTAGCTTTTTCTACCACTTCAACTAATCGCCATCTTTTAAGCTTACTTAATGGACGTGTCTCCATAATCTTCACTCTATCACCAATTCCGCATTCCTTTTTTTCATCATGGGCTAACAGTTTTGTGGTTTTCTTAAAATATTTTTTATAAATAGGATGTTGAATTTTTCTTTCAATAGCAACGGTTATTGTTTTTTCCATTTTGTTGCTTACAACAATACCAACTCTAGTTTTTCTAAAAGCCCTCTGTTCCATAATTAAGATTTAACTCCTTCCTTAGATCTGTTGGCTAAGGGTTTTTTTTCAGCAATTGATCTTTCATTTAGAACAGTAAGCATTTTTGCGATATCCTTTTTTAAAACCTTTAATTTTGAAGTATTTGAAAGCTGTTTCAACTGATGAGCAAACTTCAAATCGGTTAAATTCTTTTTTTCTTCTTCAATCTGTTTAATTAATTCTGGAGTTTTAATCTCTCTTATATCTTGAATTTTCATTTTAACCTTAAATCTTATTCATAATCGGGACGAGCAACTATTTTAGTTTTAATTGGGAGTTTATAACCACAAACCTGTAAAGCATCACTCGCAATTTCTCTTGAAACACCGCCAACCTCAAACAAAATTCTTCCAGGTTTAATTACTGCTACCCAAAATTCAGGAGCGCCTTTACCTTTACCCATTCTAGTTTCCAGCGGCTTTTTCGATACAGGTTTATCGGGAAATATTCTAATCCAGACTTTTCCATCTCTTTTCATTTTTCTTGAAAGGGCTACTCTGCATGCCTCTATTTGCCTGCTGGTAATCCAATGCGGTTCCAACGCTTTCAAACCAAAATCACCAAAAGAAATTGCGCTTCCTCGGTATGCTTTACCAGCCATTCTTCCGCGCTGTGATTTTCTAAACTTTACTCTTTTAGGCATTAACATTGTAAGTGATCTCCAAAAAATTAATCTGTAACTCTTTTACCTAATATCTCACCCCGGCAAATCCAAACTTTTATACCGAGCGAGCCATAAATAGTCTCTGCTCTTCCAGCCGCATAATCAATATCTGCTCTAAGAGTATGCAGGGGAATTCTTCCATCTTTATATTGCTCAGTTCTAGCCATTTCAGCACCGCCTAATCTACCAGCACATTTTACTCTTATGCCTTCAGCTCCCATTCGCATTGCGGCAGTTATTGCCATCTTCATTGCTCTTCTAAAGGAAACTCTTCCTTCAAGTTGATTGGCAATATTCTCTGCAACCAAATATGCATCAAGCTCAGGTCTTTTAATTTCCGAAATTTGAACTTTAACGTCTTTATCTGTTACTTGTTTAAGCTCTTGTTCAAGCTGGGTAATTTCTTTTCCACTTTTACCTATTACAACTCCCGGCCTTGAGGTATGAATTGTAATAATTATATTCTTTGAAGTTCTATCAATAACTATTCTAGATATTCCGGCTTTCTTTAAACGATTCCTAACATATTCTCTTAATTTTTCATCTTCCTTCAGCTTGAGTGCATATGATTTATTCTCATACCAATTAGAGTCCCAACCTCTAATAACTCCGACCCTCAAACCAACAGGATTAGTCTTTTGTCCCAAAAATCCTCCTAAATTATTCCTTTGTAGCAACCACAATAGTTAAATGACAAGATCTCTTTTTTATTCTGTAAGCACGCCCCATTGGAGCTGGGCTAATTCTTTTAAGTGCCGGCCCTTGATTCACATAGGCTTCTTTTACAAACAAATGGGATGGCTCAACTTTAGTTGAATCATCTTTATTAATTAAATTGGAAACTGCCGAACGCAAAACTTTTTCCGCATTCTTTGACGCATGTTTTGGGTGAAAGTGCAATACGTCGATTGCCTTGTCTACCGACATTCCTCTAATTAGATCAATAAGAAGCCGCATTTTTCGCGGCGATGACCCGATATATCTATAAACTGCTCGTGCTTCCATGATTTAAAATTTCTTTTAGTTCTTAATTTATTTAACCTGGCTCGTCTTTTCAGCTTTTGTTCCAGGATGTCCTCTAAATATCCGTGTAGGAGAAAATTCACCTAACTTATGGCCAACCATATTTTCTGTTATGTAAACAGGAATCATTTTATTTCCGTTGTGCACCGCTATGGTATGACCAACGAAATCCGGGATTATGGTAGACGCCCGTGACCATGTCTTAATGATTCTTTTCTGATTCGAATTATTTAGTTGCTCAATTTTTTTTAACAACTTTAATTCGATATATGGACCTTTTTTAACTGACCTTGGCATAGTCTACTCTATTTATTACGTCTTTTAATAATGAATTTGTTAGATTCTTTTTTATTCTTTCTAGTTTTCAGCCCTTTTGCTTTCTGACCCCATGGAGAAACAGGGTGACCACCACCGGAAGTTTTTCCTTCACCACCGCCCATTGGATGGTCAACAGGATTCATCGCAACACCTCGCACATGTGGTCTAATTCCCAACCATCGTGATCTTCCAGCTTTACCAAGACTAATATTTTCATGTTCGGAATTTCCAACCAACCCGTATGTAGCCATACATTCTAATTTTATTGAACGAACTTCACCTGAAGGCATTTTCAATTGTGCAAATTTACCT
This sequence comes from Ignavibacteriaceae bacterium, assembly GCA_041739035.1. Taxonomy (GTDB): domain Bacteria; phylum Bacteroidota; class Ignavibacteria; order Ignavibacteriales; family Ignavibacteriaceae; genus XYD12-FULL-36-8. The sequence goes on from JBGSOQ010000078.1 coordinate 9,415, forward strand.
TCCTTTGCTAAAAGCTGAAGTGAAGAACCTGCGCTTCTTCCCAATTGGCCACCTTTTCCAGGCTTTAATTCCACATTGTGAACAAAGCTTCCTAATGGCATTTCTTTTAATGGTAAAGCATTACCAACAATAATTTCACTTCCGGAGCCTGCCATAATAGTTGCTCCAACCTTTAACCCTTCGGGAGCTAAAATATATCTCTTCTCTCCATCTGCATAATGGAGTAATGCAATTCTTGAGGTTCGGTTAGGATCATATTCAATAGAAAAAACTTTTGCCGGAACGCCAATTTTATCCCGTCTAAAATCTATTACCCTGTACCTTCTCTTATGTCCACCGCCACGATGACGAGATGTAACTCGTCCATGATTGTTTCTTCCACCGGACTTTTTTATTGCAACCGTTAAAGATTTTTCCGGAGTTTCTTTTGTTATTTCCTCAAAAGAAAAATTCGATCTAAATCTTGTTCCTGGAGTAACGGGTTTAAGTTTTATTATAGCCATTAAATTACCTTAACTAAATCCTATACCTGTTCAAATAATTCTATAGTTTCACCTTTTTTCAAAGTAACTATAGCTTTTTTATAACTTGCAGTCCTTCCGACAAACCTTCCGCCTTTTCTAAACTGAGTTTTCATTTTTCCCGAATGGTTTATGGTTCGAACTTTTTCTACATGAACATTAAATTTCTTTTCAATTGCTTTAGCGATTTCAATTTTATTGCTCTGAGTATTTACAAGAAAACCGTACTTGCCTTGATCAGCAGTAATATTTGTCATTTTCTCAGTAATTAAAGGTTTAATTAAAATTTCTTTCATTTCAGCTAACCGCTTCTTTAGTTCCAAAAGATTTATTTATCAATTCAACTCCGCCTTGCTGAACGAGAAGAATCTGATTGTTTACTATATCATAGGTGGACGCTTTGTCTGCTTCTAAAATTTTTACTTTCGGAATATTTCTTCCAGATTTATACACCGTCGATAAATTACCATTGGTCAAGATAAGTGTTTTCTTACCCGTAATTTTAAGGCTGCTAAGAATTTTGGTGAATTCTTTAGTCTTAGGTGAATCGAGATTAAAATCCTCTACTACCATAAGTTGATTAGCTTTTAACTTCTGACTTAAAGCAGATTTCCTTGCCAATTTAACAACCTTTTTGGGTAGATCTTGTCTATAATCTCTCGGCCTCGGTCCAAAAATGGTACCGCCGCCTACCCATAATGGTGATCGCGATGTACCGGCACGAGCGCCGCCGCCGCCTTTTTGTTTCCTCGGTTTTTTACCGCCTCCTCTTACCTCACCTCTCTCTTTTGATTTGCTTGTACCTTGCCTTTGATTGGCTAAATAGGATTTAACACTCAAATACAAAACATGATTATTTGGTTCGATACCAAAAATATCATCACGAAGTTCACACTTTTTGCCAGATGTGCTGCCGTCTATTTTTAAAATATCTACTTGCATATTATAACCAGAATTATCTCTTTAACAATTCAACAATTGTATTAATTGCACCGGGAACAGCTCCACGAAGCAGAATCATGTTCTGTTCGGGAATTATTTTGTGTACTTTCAAATTACTAATGGTCACATTCTCATGCCCCATTCTTCCACCCATTTTCTGACCTTTAAAAACTCTTGATGGATATGAACTGGCTCCAATAGAACCTGGAGCCCGTAACCTATCGCTTTGACCATGAGTTGTTCCACCAACACCGCCAAATCCATGACGTCTCATTACACCCTGAAATCCCTTGCCCTTACTTCGTGATCTGACTTTTATTTTTTCGCCTTCGGTGAATATACTTACATTTATTTCATCACCAATTTTGAATTCTTGTTCTGCTGAGAATTTGAATTCCCTTAACACCTTAGACGGAGTCAATTCATTCTTTTTAAATTGACCTAGAACCGGCTTAGAAACTCTCTTTTCTTTCTTTTCACCAAAACCAAGTTGAAGAGCATGATAGCCATTTTTTTCCTTAGTTCGGATTGAAATAATTTTACAAGGGCCGGCTTTGATTACACTTACAGGGACAAGGTCTCCCTGCTCGTTGTAAACGCTTGTCATTCCTATTTTTTGGCCTAATAAACCGGACATTTTAGCACCATTTTTCCTTAAAGCTTAATTTCAATATCAACACCCGCCGGAATATCCAATTTACTTAATGAATCGACGGTTTTATTATTTGAGTTATGAATATCTATAATTCTTTTGTGCGCCCTAATTTCAAATTGTTCTCTAGACTTTTTATCAACATGCGGAGATCGTAACACAGTATAAATGGTTTTTCTAGTTGGTAATGGAATTGGACCAGACACAACCGCACCTGTACTTCTAACAGTTTTAATAATTTTTTCTGTCGATTTATCAATCAAAATATGATCGTACGATTTTAGCTTAATCCTTATTTTCTGTCCAGGCACTTAATATCTCCTTATTAAATTGAAAAACAAAAAAGGAGTAGAACTCCTTTTCTGTTTTCTTAGCAATAATTTTTATTCGATAATTTTGGTAACAAAGCCAGCTCCGACTGTTCGTCCGCCCTCTCGGATAGCGAATTTCAATCCCTCTTCCATAGCAATTTCGGAAATTAGCTCAACTTTAAGAGCAACACTATCGCCAGGCATAACCATTTCAGTTCCTTCAGGCAGTGTGGCAACACCTGTCACATCCGTTGTTCTAAAATAAAACTGTGGTCTGTATCCGTTAAAGAATGGAGTGTGACGTCCACCTTCCTCTTTTGAAAGAATGTATACTTTACCTTCAAAGTTTTTATGGGGAGTTATACTGCCAGTTTTGGCAATAACCATTCCTCGTTCAATTTCATTTTTATCAACACCTCTAAGCAATATTCCAGCATTATCACCGGCCAAAGCTGAGTCCAACTCTTTCCTGAACATTTCAATCCCAGTAACAACTGTTTTCTTATGAACGCCTAGACCAATAAGCTCAACCTCTTCAGCAAGCTTCACCTGTCCTCTCTCAACTCTACCAGTTGCAACTGTACCGCGACCGGTAATTGAGAAAACGTCTTCAACTGGCATCAAGAAAGGTTTATCAGTATCACGTGCAGGAATCGGAATATAATTGTCAACTGCATCCATCAACTCCCATATACAAGCGTATCTTGGATCATCCGGATTAGCATTACTTGTACCAGCTTCTAGTGCTTTTAGTGCTGATCCCCTAATAATTGGTATTTCTTTTCCTGGGAATTCATACAAAGTAAGCAAATCTCTTAATTCCTCTTCAACTAAATCAATGAGTTCGGGATCATCAACCATATCAACTTTATTTAAGAAAACAACCATTTTAGGTACACCAACCTGACGGGCAAGAAGAATATGCTCTCTTGTTTGAGGCATAGGACCATCTGTTGCTGCCACAACTAATATTGCACCATCCATCTGCGCCGCGCCAGTGATCATGTTCTTAACATAATCTGCGTGTCCGGGACAATCAACGTGCGCATAATGTCTGTTAGCTGTTGAATACTCAACGTGAGCTGTTGCAATTGTAATACCTCTTTCTCTTTCTTCAGGGGCATTATCAATACTGTCGAATGTTCTAACTGAGGATAAGCCTTTTTTCGCAAGAGCCATGGTGATGGCAGCGGTTAATGTGGTTTTACCATGATCGACATGTCCAATGGTACCAACGTTAACGTGCGGCTTACTTCTGTCAAATTTTTCTTTTGCCATCTAATTCTCCTTTTTTATTTTGTTTTCCTTTATGAATTCAATTACTTAAGCGGTTGACGCTGCTTTTTTCCCTAGTGATTTTTCGGCAATTTCATCTGCAACACTCTTCGGAACTTCCGAGTATCGCAAAAATTGCATTGTATAAATCGCCCTGCCTTGGGTCATTGATCTTAATATGGTTGCATAACCAAACATTTCAGAAAGAGGCACAGTGGCTTTAATCACCTGTGCATCTTTTCTAGCAGAAAAACCCTCAATTTTTCCACGACGAGAATTCAAATCACCCATTACATCTCCAAGATATTCCTCGGGTGTAACAACCTCTACCTCCATAATTGGTTCGAGAAGAACGGGTTTTGCTTTTTTAGCTCCTTCTTTAAATGCAATTGAACCTGCAACTTTGAAGGATATTTCATCAGAATCCACATCATGAAAAGAGCCGTCATAAATTCTTGCTTTAACATCTACAACTGGAAAGCCGGCTATAACTCCATTGCGCATTGCCTCCTGAATTCCAGCTGATACTGATGGAATATATTCCTTTGGAACGACTCCACCAACAATTCCATTAACAAACTCATAACCTTTACCTGGTTCATTAGGTCCTAACTCAATCCAAACATGTCCATATTTTCCTCGGCCGCCCGATTGCTTAATAAATTTACCTTCCGAATCGACTTTCTGAGTTATAGATTCTCTGTAAGCAACCTGAGGTTTACCAACGTTAGCTTCTACTTTAAATTCTCTTTTCATCCGGTCAACTAAAATTTCAAGATGCAATTCGCCCATTCCGCTTATAAGAGTCTGACCGGTTTCTTCATCAACCTTAACTCTAAATGTTGGATCTTCATCGGACAATTTAGAAAGCGATTCCGATAATTTATCTTGATCTGCCTTTGTTTTTGGTTCAATAGCAATCTGAATAACAGGCTCAGGAAAAATTATTTTTTCCATAATTACAGGATCATCTTCCGTACATAATGTATCGCCTGTTCTGGTGTATTTCAATCCTACAGCAGCACCTATATCACCGGCTCTTACTTCGTCAATTTCCTCCCTGTGGTTAGCGTGCATTTGCAGCAATCGACTGATTCTTTCTTTCTTTCCGCTAGAAGAATTGTAAATATATGAACCTGCTTTAAGAGTTCCAGAATAAACTCTAAAAAATGTAAGCTTACCAACATAAGGATCATTCATTATTTTAAAAGCCAACGCAGTAAATTTTTCATTCTCATCAATTTTACGAAGTATTGAATCATTGATACCTATATGATGAGCTTCAATCTCTTTATAGTCTATTGGCGCCGGAAGAAAATCAATCACATAGTCTAATAACTGCTGTACTCCTTTATTCTTGAACGAAGAGCCGCATAAAACTGGAACAATTTTTAAATCAATTGTTGCTTTTCTTAAAACAGCTTTGACTTCTTTTTCACTAATTTCCTTTCCTTCAAGATACTTTTCAAGTAACGAATCATCAATATCAGAAACTGCTTCCAACATCTGCGTACGGTATTTGTTTGCATTTTCGAGCAAATCATGCGGAATATCTATTTCATCAAATGTTACTCCAAGGGTGTCTCCGTGGTACATTCTTGCTTTAAAGGAAATAAGGTTTATTATACCTGTAAACAAATCACCTTCACCAATCGGCAGGTTAATCGGGATTGCATTTGCACCCAATCTTTCCCTCATCATTTGAACAGCATGATAAAAATCGGCTCCCGTCCTGTCCATTTTATTAACAAATGCGATTCTTGGTACTTTGTATTTATCTGCCTGTCTCCAAACAGTTTCAGATTGAGGTTCAACACCGCCAACCGCACAAAACAAAGCAACGGCTCCGTCCAAAACTCTTAGCGATCTTTCAACCTCAACTGTAAAATCAACGTGCCCCGGGGTATCAATAATATTTATTTGATGATCTGCCCAATAACATGTGGTAGCAGCACTGGTAATTGTAATTCCACGCTCTTTTTCTTGTTCCATCCA
>JBGSOQ010000118.1:0-3888 GCA_041739035.1 Ignavibacteriaceae bacterium
GAATAAGATCAAAAAGATTTTTTGCATCCTCACCGTTTCGGTGCCTATACACATTTAAGTATTCTTCTGTATTGAACCAATCTTCAAACCACTCAGTCATTAAAGGGTAATTCTTCCCAAAACAGCTCGTCCGATTGTAGCTTCATCTGCAAACTCTAAATCACCGCCTATCGGCAAACCTCTGGCAAGCCTTGATACTTTTACATCAAGTGGTTTAATCAACTTGGCAAGATAAAGTGAAGTTGCTTCACCTTCGGTATCGGGATTAAGAGCTAAAATAATTTCATGAATTTCTTCAGCCTCAAACCTTTTTAGCAATTCCTTAATGTGAAGAGATTCAGGATCTATTCCGGATAAAGGTGATAAAACTCCACCTAAGACATGATAACCGCCATGATACTCGTTACTTTTTTCGATAGCGATGACATCGCCGGCTTCTTCAACAACACAAACTTGTGAGTGATCACGTTTATGATTTTTGCAAATGTCACATAATTCTTCGGTTGAAATATTGAAACACCTATTGCAAAAACGAAGTTTTGTTTTAAGATTTTGAATGGCTAAAAGAAGTTTTTCAACAGAATCCATTTCACTTTTCAACAAATGGATGGCCAACCTTTGTGCAGTTTTTCGGCCAATACTTGGAAGCTTGCTTAATTCTTCAATAGCAATTTGGAGAGGTTCAGCTATTTGCACGGCTATAATCCCGGAATGTTCATTCCCGGAGGAATCATTCCCTTAGTTACCTTAGCCAATTCTTCTTCAGCCATTTTTGAGGCGGATTGAATTGCTTTATTTACTGCGGCAACTATTAAATCCTCCAAAATTTCTTTGTCCTCACCTTTAATTACCTGAGGATCTATCACGAGCGAGATCAATTCTTTGTTTCCGTTGGCAGTCACTTTTACCATTCCGCCGCCGGAATCTTCGGTTACAGTTAAATTCCCAAGTTCGCTTTGCACTTTTTGCATTTCAGCCTGCATTTTTTGTACTTGCTTTAACATTCCCTGCATTCCACCTTTTAACAAAATGCCTCCTTTAAATTATAACTCTGTTTAGACTAATTATTATTATTTTTGTGCAAATATAATGAAGTAATATTTTTAATTCTAATTTATGATTACTAAATACGGATACACCACCCTCGGTATAATAGCTGTTATAGCTTTTGTACTTATTGTGCTAAGTTTTTTTATACAGAATAATTATGTCAAAGCTATTCTAATTGTCTTGCCGATTTTGTTTGTAATCTTCTCAATAAACTTTTTCAGGGATCCCGAAAGAACTACTCCCAACAAAGACAATGTTGTAGTTTCACCTGCGGATGGAAAAGTTATTATCATCAAGGATTTTGAGGATAAGAAATTTGTAGACGGACCTGCAAAACAAATCTCAATCTTCATGTCCCCTTTAAATGTACATGTGAACAGAATTCCTATCGACGGAAAGGTGATTTACATTAAATATCATGAAGGTGATTACATTATGGCTTTTGATGAAAAAGCATCTGAAAGAAATGAGAGATCTGAATTTGGAATTGAGAGCAAATATGGCAAAGTTTTTTTCACTCAAGTAGCCGGATTTGTTGCGCGAAGAATCGTGTACGAAATCAAAGAGGGTGATTCTGTGCAAATTGGTAAACGATTTGGAATGATTAAATTTGGAAGCCGCGTTGACGTAGTTGTTTCAAGCGATTGGAAAATCAATGTCGCTATGAATCAAATGGTAAAAGCTGGTGAAACAATTTTATTTGAATATCAAACCAAATAATGGCTAAACTTTATTTCACTCCTTCGGTAATACCGAACTTATTCACTGCAATGAATATGTTCTGCGGATTTTTTTCCATTATAAATACCAGCCAGCAAAAATATTTTTATGCTGCGTGGTTAATAATCATCGCCGCAATTTTTGATATGCTCGATGGATTGGTTGCAAGACTAACAAAATCATCAAGTGAAATTGGTGTAGAACTCGATTCATTATCCGATATTGTCAGCTTCGGCACAGCACCTGCTTTCCTTATCTACAGCATTTTCCTTTTTCAGTATGAGGTCTGGGGAATTTTAATCAGTTCGTCATTGCTTATTGCAGGTGGTTTTCGTTTAGCAAGGTTCAATGCTCAGCTCGTGGGATTCGATAAGAAATTTTTTAAGGGACTGCCAATTCCTTTAGCAGCAATCATGTTAACTTCATTTATGCTAACGTTTTATAAAAGCGGAGAAGGATTTACGGAATTTTATCAAAATTTAATAATTCCCCTAGTAATTTTATTATCCCTCTTGATGATAAGTAAAATAAAATATGATACTCTACCTAATATTAGCTTTGCGGGATTCAAAGAAAAACCAGTAACCTCAATATTCTTAGTACTCGCTGCCGTTGCAATGATAATTACAAAGGGTAAAGCGTTGTTCCACATTTTTGTTATAATTCTTTTATTTGGAATTTTAAGACATGTTTACTATTTAGTATTACCGAGAAAAAAATAAGTTTAATAAATGGACTAAAGTCCGGGTATGTGTTGTTTATCTTCTAACCCCAGACTTAAGTCTGGGGTTATAACACATTCCATAATTATTTGGCTTTAGCCATGAAATGGAAATTCATTTTTATAAGATTAAAATTATTAACATGTTCAAAGCAAAAGTAATAATCAAAAGACGCCCTTCGATTCTCGATCCCCAGGGCAAAGCCGTAGAAAAAGGAGCCGAACTGCTTGGTCTGACAAACATTAAAGACACAAGAATTGGAAAATACATTGAATTTAATGTTGATGCAGAAAACAAGAATGACGCAGAAAAAGAAGTGAACGATTACTGCAAAAAGCTTCTGGCAAATCCAATTATGGAGGATTACGAATTTTCTCTTGAAGAAGTTAAATGAAACCTAAATTCGGCATAGTTGTTTTTCCAGGCTCTAATTGTGACCACGATGCTTATTTCACATTAAAGAAAAATCTCGGTTATGATGCAGCGTTTCTTTGGCATAAAGATAAAGACATCCAAAATTGTGATGTGATAATTCTTCCCGGCGGATTTTCATACGGCGATTATTTAAGAACCGGTTCAATCGCAAGATTTTCACCAATCATGGAATCAGTTTTCGACTTCGCAGAAAAAGGCGGATATGTTTTAGGAATTTGTAACGGCTTCCAAATTCTTCTCGAAGCCGGACTGCTTCCTGGCTGTATGTTGAAGAATAAATCTCTGCAATTTATCTGCAAAGATGTTTATCTTACTGTCCGGAATAAAGAGACCGTGTTCACAAAAGGAATCTCAACAAAGAAACTGCTTAAAATTCCAATTGCTCATGGTGATGGTAATTATTTTACTGATTCTGAAACGCTGAAATCTCTTGAAGAAAATAATCAGATAGTTTTTCAATATTCACCTGAAAAGGGTGAAGACACAGAAGAATTTAATCCCAATGGTTCGGTTATGAACATTGCTGGTATTATTAATAAGCGAGGAAATGTACTTGGTATGATGCCGCATCCCGAAAGATGCAGCAGTGATACTTTAGGAAAGACAGATGGTTCATTAATTTTTAATTCATTAGCTAAAAATATTTTTAATTGAGGTAAAACATGTTTGGAAATCTTGGAACTGGCGAAATTATTCTCATAGTATTGGTAATTCTTTTACTTTTTGGAGCTAAGAAAATTCCTGATCTTGCTCGCGGACTCGGAAAAGGAATGAGTGAATTTAAGAAGGGTTTGAAAGATGTTGAGAATGAAATAAAAGACGCTGATAAAACGAAAGATGAGAAGAAGTAACTTTTTTCTTTTCGTTTTCTCTACATTTAAATACAATCATTATAGATATTATTTTTATTCACAAGAACGCAAATAATTGCTCCCTTACAAAAATCATTCAGAAAAATTAC
>JBGSOQ010000159.1:0-2216 GCA_041739035.1 Ignavibacteriaceae bacterium
AATGTAAATGCAAATGCAGTTCAGGAATTACAGGTGATAAGCGGTGCATTTAATGCCGAATACGGGCAGGCAATGTCCGGTATTATAAATATTGTAACCAAAGACGGGGACAATGAACTGCGTGGAAATTTACAAACTTATGTCGGTGATTATGTTTCTACCAGAAATGATAAATTCTGGAATATTGATAATATAAAACCTACAGCAGTTCGAAATTTTGAAGGAAGTTTAAGTGGTCCAATTTTAAGAGATGAACTTTTCTTTTATGCCAACAGCAGATACTATTACAATACTGGTTACTTGTATGGACAAAGAAAGTTTCTTGTGACGGACCGAGCAACAGAAGTGGCAGGTTCTGGGGGAGCTGATTTCAATATTACAAAAGATGTTAATGACCCCACAAAAAATGGAAATGGCGACGGTGAATTCGTTTCAATGAATCCTAGAGAAAGAATCTACGCTCAAGGAAAGTTAACATATAGATTGCTTCCAGAAATGAAACTTAACTTTAACTACGTTTTAGATAAAGAAGAATATCAGGATTATAATCATTCCCGAAAATTAACTCCTGATAATAACTTGCAAAGGTTTAGAAAAGGTTATTCGAACACGCTTTCAATTAATCATGCTATTAGTAACTCATCCTTTTATAACCTCAACTTTTCTTATTACTTCAAGCAGTATCAGCATTACCTGTTTGAGGATATATATACTAATGAAAGTACTCTGGCAACAAACTATGTAAACAACGTAGCGCTTCAAACCCCACCTTACAGTTTTGATATCGGTGGAACAGATTACAACAGGTTTAAAAGAAGCACGGGAACTTATTCCGTAAAACTCGATTGGACCACACAATTTAATCAGGAAATCAATGTTCAATTTGGCGGCGAATTCAAAAGGCATAATATCTTTTTCAAGGATATAACTTTATTCCCTGCGTTTATTAATGGAGTCCCGACAGTTTTGGTGCCCCCGATTACTGATCCTAATAACGATGAATATACGCGTAACCCGATTGAAGGTTCAGTTTATGCTCAATCAAAATTTGAGGCGTTTGATCTTATTTTTAACATCGGTCTTAGGTTCGATATTTTTAATCCCGATGGAAAAGTTTTAAGCGACCCGACTGACCCGAATATTAATTTACCCTTAAGACCATCAAATCAATTTAACGATCTTAACAATAATGGTGTATATGAGCCGCTACTTGGGGATACTCCCAAAACTTTAGCCGACAGAGAGCAATATTGGTATAAAGATGCTTCGGTGAAGTATCAGCTCAGTCCGCGTGTAGGTTTAGCATTTCCGATTTCTGACAAAGGTGTAATACATTTTTCGTATGGACATTTCTTCCAGTTACCTGGTTATGAGCGCCTTTATGAAAATCCCGAGTTTGAGTTAGGAGTCGGTTCGGGAAATGCGGGTCTTTTAGGGAATGCCGACTTAAAACCGCAAAAAACAGTTAAGGGAGAAATTGGAGTGCAGCAGCAAATTGGAGACGATATTTCCGTGGATGTTACTGTATTCTTCGAAGATTTTAGAGATTTAACAGGGACTCAAAGCGATGTAATTTCCGTGTTTGGAGGGGCACAAAGTTACAGCAAGTATGCGAACTCTGACTTTGGTTTCTCAAAAGGATTTATTATTAGTTTTGAAAAAAGATTCTCCGGGGGATTAGCCACGAGTTTAGATTATACCTTTTCAGTAACTAAAGGAAATGCTTCTAATCCCGCTGATGCCCGAAATGCTATTCTTGGTGGTGCCTTGCCCGAAACATATGTTGCTCCTCTTGATTGGGATCAGACACATTCGCTTAACTTGTCAGTAGCATATTCTGTCGAGAGAGATTATGGATTTTCATTGATCGGAAATTTCTATACTGGTCAACCGTATAGCCCTGGAGTAAATAAAAATACTCGAGTTAGTCAAAATGCGTTTCCCAGAAACAGTGAGAATAAACCAAGTATATTTAATCTGGATCTAAGAGCATACAAGGATATTGTTTTTGGCAATACGGTTTTATCATTATTTGTAAAAGTAACCAACCTATTGGATTTGGATAACCCTACAGGAATTTACACTAACTCTGGAGATCCGCAATTTACATTTGACAGGCTTGATGCTGAAAAGATTAATCCCAAGCTTTACGAAAATACTTTAGATGAATTTTATACTGATTCCGGTTTCTTCTCTGAACCAAGAAGAGTTGAAGT
>JBGSOQ010000173.1:0-3134 GCA_041739035.1 Ignavibacteriaceae bacterium
GTAATTTGTTGTCTTTTTGCACCATCAACATAACGGCTTGGCGCATAGGGCTGATAAAAATCATCTCTAGCATTTGTTTCGGTTAATGCAGTTGTTGCAACATGACATTCTTGACAAGAATTCTCGCTCATATCGTGGCACATCTGGCAGTTTGCATCAATGTTTTTTGCCGCAAATTTGTGTGATGAAATATAGCCAACACTTTTATGATCTTGAGGAATTAAATTTGCGGTTGATATATGACAAGATTCACATGCATTCGACGCAACTGATATGTTGTTATGGCAAGTGTAACAATCTTCCATCATCGGATTAGGATTTGAGAGTTCAGAACTGTAAGCAACTGTCTCAAAACCCTTATGGCATGTCTGACATTCCATATTCTTTTCAGCAACATGGAATTTATGATTGAAAATCAATTCTGATTTAGATTGAACAAGCGGTTCAAATTTTCCTTCGAAATGACAAGTTGCACATTGCGCATCATCTTCTACATCATGGCATTCTTTACAATTATCATGATTAGGATAGAGACGATCCATCAGAGAAACGCTGTTCAAAACTGCAGAGTGGCAGCTTTTACAATCACTCAACTCGGCATGCAGCTTGTGGGAAAACTTTATTACTTCTTCATTACCGGAATGAAAGTCATTACTCTTTTTATTTGTGAATGCCGCAAATATCAAGATGACTGATAATGGAAGCAAAAACGATAGATAGTAGTATTTTAACTTCATATTACGGCTTAAATATTTGTGTTGAACCAATAGTTTAGTTTAAACAAAAATCTGTAATCGTTTTTATAGATTTTATTGTCCATAAATTGCCCCTGCACATCAAAAGAAAGAGTGCGGAACGGCCTTATATTAAAGCCGGCGAGCAGAGTCATTAAATTATTTTTCTCGCTATCCTTTGATAACTTGTATGATGTATAAGATAAACCGACCGAGGGAGTAATCAAACCTTTAAAAAAAGTATAAGCGCTGTAAACGGAAACTGCATCAAGCTCACCGGCATAGCCCATTCCTTTTCGGTATGTGATAGTCCCATAATTAGTGCTTAATCCAACTGTAGCACGCTGAGAGTTTTCGTCTTTATATTTTACATAACCGTATTTGCCGGTGAAAGTAAAATCTTTATAAAAAGTATAATCACCGCCGGCTTCTATTTCTTGCGTATTGCCATAATCAAAAACTGAAAAGATGGAATTATATCTAACTCTCGGTTCGCGGTAATTATAGTAAGCATTTAGTCTTAAATTCTTTATCTGGTTATAATTTCCATACACTTCAAACTTGGAAGTTTTTTCATAGTTAATATCAAAATCATATCGTGTATCCACCGAAAAAATATTTTTCATTTCGTATGATACTTCCGCAGAAGCATATTGGTATTGATTCGATTTATTTCTAATCAAAACAGTAATTGGATTCAAGTCGTCATCTAATCGTACAGCATTATATTCCTGCTGTTTGAAGTTCTTATTCACATACCCGAGTGATATTCTAAAATCCTTCAAAGCTGTTGTGGATAATTTTCCGCCAAGAATAAAATCATGTTCCCAATCGTCTGTTGTTTCAAATTTTTGATAAGCTGGAACATTACCCCCATAGTAAGCATTAAACTTAAAATCTCCCTTCGAAACAGAAGCATTAACACCGTCAAATAAACCTCCAACAACGCTGTTAATTATTGTCTGGCGACCTAATCTGAATGATAAAACATCATAAACATCTCTTGCTTCCAAAAAGAAATTGTAAACTCTTAAGCGAGGATCAGTTTTAAGTTCTTTGGAGATATCCGTTTCAAAATTGAAGTATGTTCTTAAAGAAAAATTTTCCCGATTGAAATTTAAGTTTAATAATTCATAAGCTCGAAGGTATTTGTTAGAAACTCCTTGGACGCTGAACCGCTCAAAACTGTAAACGGACGAGGTTAGTCGTCCGTTTATATTCTGTGGTAAAATGAAACTTTGTGCAATCAGCACTAAACTGAATAATAGAATTATTTTTTTCATTTTAATCCTAAATTTTTAGGAAGTTGCAATTATTATTTTGCTTGTGGAACCGGGTGTTTAATTTTGTCCCACATCTCTTCAAATTTAAATTCTACAAAAGTTGGGCTTTCAGCATTATGGCACGAAGTACAGAAATCCTCAGTTTTTTCGTGCATTACCAAACCATTAGCAATTGCATCCTGTCTATTCTTCATAACTTTTAATGATTTATAATTTGATCCTGCACCATGGCAAGTTTCACATTGAACACCATCTTCAATTTTGAATTTCTCTCCAAGTAATGCTTTATCAACATCGTAGCCTGATGCATGACATTTTAAGCAAGCTTCGGTTTCTGCCGCGGGAGTTTTATGGCCCAAATCAGCTGCAATCTTGTCAGATTTTTCTGTTTGAAGAGTTTTAAAAGCTTGCGCATGTTTACTGTTCTTCCAAATATCCAATTGCTTGCCTTGTTTTTCTGTTTTATGACACATTCCACATGCATCAGCGCCAATAAAACTGTTAGCTTTTTTATCTTGCCCAAAAGAATACCCGGCAAGAATGGTTACGACAAGAAACGAAATTAGAGACATTTTGCTTAACATTTTTTCCTCCATGTTTTTTTATTTACATTTATAATATACAAAAAAAAAGAGAGTTCATCACGAAATTTACGTATATGAACTCTCCTCTGATTATTTTTAATTGTTTTTTCGATTTTTCTTAATGTTTAATTTTACCTTGGTTGTTTTATTCGCTTTCATTTTACAAACTTTCAACCGATGTAATAATTAACAAAAATCAAACCAATGCAATGACTCAATTTGCAGAAAAAATCAAATCATTTGTTACCATGTGCAAGAAAAATGCGGGAATCTTCTCAGAAAAGAGAAAAAGTTAATATTTTACCTTATAACTAAATAATTAGTGTTTTAGATCCCTAGTTTAAATGGTCCATTTTCAAAGACATTAAGAGACACAATTAAAAAAGAAAGTCAAAGAATGCTGAAAAATATTTTTTCAAAGTGCATAGGTTTTAGTGCTATCTTGTTCAGTTTATTATTCATAGTTACTTCCATTTCATGTAAAAAGCCGGATGCTCCTCTACCAGAAATAACAATTAAAGATGGATTGATTT
>JBGSOQ010000184.1:0-1878 GCA_041739035.1 Ignavibacteriaceae bacterium
TATCGGGAGAGAGGGCAAGGGTGAGGTTAAATGAGGTTAAAATGAAATACATAATCACACAAACAGACATCTTCCTGAAAGGAAAAGTTTATCAGGAAGGATCAACCATTGATTCAAAAAACTTTACAGAGGAGGACATTGAATCAGTAGCACATCTTTTAGTGCCGGTAGAAAAGACTTCAAATGTAGCTGTAACACTCGATCCGGAAGAAACCGTAAAACCGGAATCAACATCAGCACCGGCTAAAGAAAAAATTAAAAGTCCCCGCAAACCAAAACAGCAATAAAAAATGTTTTTAATAAGCTCATCAAAAGAACTGAAATAAATACGGCATTGAAAGAATTGCGTAAAAAAATTTTGAGTAGTGAAGTGTTAAACGACAAAATCTGTCTGAGCGAGTCTTCGAGCGAGTTCATTTCTTTTAGCGTAACGGCGAAGAAATTTAGCAGTTCTTTTGGAGAGCATGCTTCTTTTGATTCTTTTCTTACGCTAAGAAAAGAATAATAAAAAAATTATAGAAAGGTAAAATTATGCTAACAGAACAACCCTTACTCATTACATCAATCCAATGTAAAGAAACAGGCGGAGTCATTAAACGTCGATTCATAGACTTTCAAGGCTCGTTTGGTTCTGAGGGTACAAAATCTCTAGGTGTCGTAAACGCAGATACAAACCAGGGTGAAATGGTTCCTGTAACAGTCAAAGGTATTGCAATAGTGCAAACAGCTTATGCAATCTCTGTTGGTCAGGCTATTCAAGTCTTTGATGATGGTACAGCCGCACCACATACCACTGGCCCAATTGAAGGCTATGCAATGGATGCAGCTTCAGCAGCTTATCAATTTATACGAATTCTATTAGTATAATAAATTTCAATTTAGTCTCTCCCGTCTTTACGTGTGTCATTCCCGCGGAGGCGGGAATCTATTTTTTAACATAGGCACAAAAATGAAATCAATCTTATCCACACTTGCTTTTATCTTTTTACTTTCATCTTTTATCTTCAGTCAGGGTATTTCATCCCTGACTGTCGGCGCACAAACTTCAATTGCAAGTTCAAAAACTCTAACAACAGCAACCGATTCACTTCAAAATATTTGCGCAGGTCAGCCATCCACTTATTTCAAGTATTGGTACACACTCACAATTACTACCGATGCTGATATTCAAATGTCTTCTTCAAAAGATTTTGAGCAAATCAGAACATTCACACTTAAAGCAAATGAATCTTATACATCAATCCAAAGAGATGCAATTTTATTTGATGATTATTATTTCAGAGCTGTCTCAACAGATGCAAATATTAGAATAATTCTTGAAGGCAGATAATGAAATTCTTCATACTTTCACTCTTTCTCGTAATCTCAATAACTGAATCATTCCCACAAGGCTTGAAGAATCATTCAATCTTTAAATCTTTCAATCTTTCTAATTATGGTTTTCGCTCTGCCCTTCGCTCTTCGCCCTCTGCGCCTAAACATATCACTGGTCTCGGCACTTCCACAGATCCTTACGTTCTTTTCGATGCTCAGGATGTTGATTCAATCCGCTATCTTGGAATAAACAACAAATACTATGCGCTTGCTAATGATATTGATCTCTCATCAATCTCTGAATTTGTACCAATCCCGAATGATAATAATCCGGGTGTATTTTCTTTTGAAGGCAACGGTCATACCTTATACGGCTTGAAGCAGACAGAAGGAGTATACAGTGGTTCGCAACAAGCCTATTCTATTGGTATGTTCTCTGGTAAAACTCAGGGTACATTTAGCATAAATAATTTAGTAATTGATAATTTCAGAATTAACAAAACTACTATAACAAACATTACTGCTACTTATTTTTCCGCAGCATTACTCGTAGCCTTTCTTCAG
>JBGSOQ010000187.1:0-11460 GCA_041739035.1 Ignavibacteriaceae bacterium
TTTTTACAACTCAAGAAAGGGGATTAATTTTCGACATAACCATATTTGAAGCTGCTATGCCCCCAATGATAACCGCTGCTATTGTTGCAACTGAGTTTAAATTGAACAAAGAATTAGCCACAATGCTTGTGGGAATTGGAATACTAATTTCGTTTTTAACTCTTACATTGTGGTGGATGTTTTTAGTTTGAAGGGTTTTGTCAGATCATCAGATTACTACTTTATAATAAGTTTGTAGGTGTGAAGAAGGTATTCTGACATTAAAACAGATGTCCCTTTTTGACTTTTATAGTAATTACGGGTACACATCTACCTGTACATGAGTAAAAACTTTCATAATGGGTACATATAAAAAAGAATAAGTACCCATTGGGTACATATCTATTTTTTGTCTTTAAAGAGTTTGTAAAGTTTAAGATTAAGAAAAATCACTTCCTTACCAATTTTTTCTGGTTTAAGAATATCGATAGTAACTAATGCGTTAAGATATTTTGATGCTGTTTTTCTTAATGCAATCTTATTCTCCACAAGAAAATTTATATTACAATAAGCCTGATGAAAGAGTAGTTCGATAAGCTCTTTAGAATAAATCTTTGGTAATTTAACTTTAGCCTGTTCAATTGTTTCATCTAACAAAGTTTTTATTTTATTAACTTTTTGAGTAGTCTCTTTGGCAGTTGCTTCAACCGCATCAAGCATATACAGAATCCACTCTTCCCAATTTTGTTTATAAGTAACTTCTCTTAGATAACGATAGTATTTGTTTATATTTTTTATGATGTAGCCGCTGAGATATAAAATTGGTAAATCAATTAGGTTATTCATGGCAAGGTAAAGAACATTGATTATACGACCGGTACGCCCATTACCATCATAGAATGGATGGATGGACTCAAACTGATAATGAAGAATAGCCATTTTAATAATCGGGTCACCGCCTAAATTCGAGTTGATAAAATCCTCCAAATTTTTTAATAAGGAGCGAATAACTGATTCACCGAGTGGCGGGGTATAAATAATTTCTCCGGTCAATTCATTTTCGAGAACTGTTCCCGGCAATTTTCTTATACCCGCATTGTTGGATATTAATTCCTTCTGAATATCTGTTATAATATTTGTAGAGATAAAACCTTTTTTCTGAACTTTATTGAAACCAAGCCACAATGCTTTACGATAGTTCAATACTTCTTTCGTTGTTGAATCTATTTTTCGCGGATCGGTTGCCAACGCTCTGAAAAGTTTATCACGAGTAGTAACGATGTTTTCTATTGCAGAGCTGTCTCTTGCTTCTTCGAGAGCAAGAGTATTTATGAGTATATTTTGATTCGGCAGAAGCCGTGATGCCCTTTAAGTTCTGCAAGTGAACGGTTTGCTGAAATAGCTTTTTTGAGAATTGCTTTTGTTTCAATATCTGCTTTTGGCGGAATCAGCGGTAAATCATTGAACGGTTTGTTTGGATTGAATGACATATTATCACTTCTTTTCGATTACTTTTTTAATTGATTCAGCTTCGATTATATTTTTATCTTTGATTTTGAAAGGTTTGGGTTCTAGTTTTTTTTGAATAAGTGCAGTATCAAGATTGTTCAGAATCTTTACATATAGTGAGTCTTTGAAAGCATTCGTATTTTTAATAAATACCTCACGTTCTTTTGTATAAATGAAATAATTTAAAATTGCACTAAGAATAACTGTAGCGATTGCAACAACTATTGGAACCCATAGTTGTCTTCTCTCATTTCTTTCTTGTGGTGTTAAGAAGTCCTTCTCAAACTTATTAATTTCATTATATGTGATTATGAAACTCTCCCTAGAAGAATGAATTAAATCAATTATTTCTTTGGGACGATCTTCAGTGAGTGAATAACCAAAACCCAAATTTGCAGATTTCTCTATCTCAATTAGTTCAGCTTTAGCCAATAAATTAATTACCTTTCTAAAATCTATAAGTTTTGAGTAAGCCTCTTCCCTATTTATGACTTGGAAATAATCATTATGAAAGAAGAAATCACTCCCAACCTCACGCATTAAGACTAAATTAAAATCTAATAGGAAATCCTTGATGGTTTTTATTTTTTCTTGGGAGATTCGTTTAATAATTTCTTTCTGAAAAGCAGATAAATACATGGCTATTCCTCTTTCAAAATCATACTAATGCGGTATTTTATGTCGCAGTTGATAATTAAAAATAGCTTTATCTAAAGTAGTAATTTTCCTCGATGCCTTTTCAACTTTAGATAAATAATAAATACAGAGTTAATTTACTTATTATAAGTTTTTTAATCTATTAATATCAAATCAATCAAAGTTTATTGTTCGTTACTTGCTTTACCATCATCCCTCCACCTCTTCTTCTTACTTCCTTCATAGCTGTCAATTTGGAACAGCACGCCCTCCAATTTCCCATTGACTAACGGAATGCGTTTGGAAGTTCTAAGACCGATAGATTTTCGTAGTTCAGGATTGCCAGTGTAAATAAATGCAGAAGTACCAGTGCACTTAGTCTTAATAAAATCTCCCAATTCTTTATAAAGTGCTTTTACATCTTCAATTTCTCCAAGGCGTATTCCATAAGGAGGATTTGTTATCAAAGTTCCGTTTTCAAATTGCTTCACGTGCTGGAAAGGGTGACAAGATAGATCAACGTTATCACCAAATGGCAATCGCAATAAATTACTTTTTGCAACTTCAATTATTCTCTGGGATTTGTCGCTTCCAATTATTATTCCTTTCGGCAATGGACGAATTTTCTTGTCATGTTCGTCTTTCAGCTTCTCCCATAACTTCAAATCGAAATCCGGCAAATAGAAAAATCCAAATTTATTGCGGAGTTTTTGTGCGGGAATTCTGCAATAATGCATTAATGCCTCGCAGAGAATTGTACCTGAGCCGCACATACAATCCCACAAAGGATTTTCACCATCCCACTTGCTCAATCTAATAATTGCGGCGGCGAGTGTTTCTTGCATTGGTGCTTCGCCTGCTAATAATCTGTAACCACGCTTATGCAGCGATTCACCAGATGTATCAAGACTTATTACAGCAGTATCTTTTTCTATGTAAAGATTAAAACGCACATCAGGATTAACAGTTTCAACATTTGGACGCTTTCCAAATTTTGCTCTGAAATAGTCCGCAATTCCATCCTTTAAAACTTGTGATGCATACAAAGAATTAGTTATTTGACTTTTTGCAACTGAGCCAGTTATAGCAAATGTTTTATCAAGTGAAAAAATTTCTTCCCAACGGATTTTTTCTGCTGTTTTCATCAAAGCATTTGTGCTTCTGCAATGGAAGGTTACGAGCGGAGCTAAAACTCTCGACAGTAATCTTGACGTGTAATTAATTCTGTAAAGTGCTGGTTTATTAGCCTTAAAATAGACTCCACGATAAGCCACTTTTGTATTTGTAGCTCCAAGTTCAATTAGTTCCTGCTCACAAAGCTCTTCCATTTTGCCGGGAGCTTGAGCAAAAAAACCATCACTTTGATATTGGTACATAAATATTTCCTTAATCGTATCTATGAATCGTACTCAAAAAAAAAGATTATCCTAAAATTGAAATTATATTTCATCCCGTGCTTGTCTTGCCAGGTTAACAAGTTCCCAATACGGAGGCCTGTAACCATTTTGAGTTTTGAATCTATCAGCAAGAACTACAAGTCTCTCTTTAATCTTATCATGTTTACCGGAGTACTCAACATTCTTTAGTGCTGCTTCAGCGTTCATACCTTCAGGAATCGGACCCTCCGATCCAAAATAATTTAATACTGCACTGTACAATTTTAATATTCTTCCAAATGGTAATTTATACCAATCATACGATAATTGTTTGCCGCTGTCAGCCTCTTCCAACATAACATCTGTCACCGCATTATCAAGATGATCTTTATAAAGTGTCTCCGGATCTCTCCATTCTGCCACAACTGAAAGCTGAGGATCATATTCCAAATCAGAGGGTTCCTGTGTTTCAAAATTCTTTACTCCGAAGGACGATAGCCACATTCTTGTTCCCTTTGAAGAAATCGTAGATAGTCCTGACCACAATCTTATCCCAAATTTCATGTAAGCAGATGAAGCTACTTCAGAACAAAATAGTTTATCAGGATCAGAATAGTTCATTTCAAAATCATACGGAGTATGTTTTCTTTTAGCTTCACTTAATGCAAATGAGGCGGCTTTATGCGAAATCATCGGATCATTTATTATAAGGTCCGATCTCAATCTCAACACCATAATCCTTAATTTAGTATCATTCAAATATTCATTCAAAGATGATACAGTCACACCTCTTTCAATGTGGGATTCGATGATAGAGATAAGATTTGTTTTTTCGTCAATGTGAATCAGCGCAACATGAGAAAAATTTCCAGGATAATCATTACCCCTTGCTATTAGAGCTGAAGTCGGTGCTCCTCCTCGTGATATTAATATATCACCACTATGAATAGTAACACCAAGAATTGTTGCAGAAGGAGAAGAAGACGGTTCATCATACCCTAAAATTAATTGAGGCACTTGTTCTTGCGAAAGCTGAAGCATCACTTCTTCAATTGCAGTGCGATTACCATAAAGTAATCTATAAACTGTATTCCTGGCTTCAGTTGAATTCATATCCCAACTACGGGATTCTTCCTTAATAATTTTTCTCACTTCGGTATAAAAGTCTATGTACTTGGATAAGAATTCACTGCAAGTGGGAATGAATGTGGCAATATTAAAAATATTATTTTCGAGTATTCTGAATTTTTGATCCGTTGGACTAAGTGCAGAAATTGATATGTCACCTAACACCTTTTCAGATTCAACAAGTGTTGAATCAATTTTAAGCTTCACTTTGTCACAACTGACATTACGCACTGTACTAAACTCCGCCTCGAGTTTTTCCCAGAATTTATCCTGGTTCCAAATAAACGGACTTTTCTTTCCTTCAATTATTTCTATTGAATCATGAAGAGGTATTAAAAGGATTAAATACAAAAAAGTAGTAAAGAATATGAATATCTTAAGCTTTGGGTGCTTCCCGATTTTATTTTTCATAGTCATGGTATCAAATTACTAGATAAAGAGAGAATATTCCACAAGTCACTAATAAAAAAGCCCCAGATCTCGCTGAGGCTCCTTTATCAAAAGTAAGACTCACTTTTGAAACATTTTTCATAGCAACGTGAGTATCATTTGATGTAATAGTTTTTACTTTAACTTTTGCTCAATTTCAAAAACAGGTTTTATATCAACAGGAAGCTTTTCAAGTTTTTTTCTCATCGTTTCAATTGTCGGTGAATTAACTGCATATTTTGCTATAAGATCTTTTGCACCGGCGTAATTCCCTTCCGCTTGAATTGTTAGAACTAAATTACAAAGTTCTTTTAAGGCAGGATAAATTTTTTCAAAATCTACATGAACTTTTTGAGTTCCTTCATTGTAAGCAAAGCCGCCTTTTTCTAAAAGATAATTGTAGATGATTGCATTACCGCCGCCATGGGCTTCACCAATTCCAAATCGCATGCTGCGGAAAGCCCCTGCAAGAAATGTTACCCAAATTTTATTCTCTGATTCTTTAGGGTGAACACCTTTTTCAATCATAAAAATATTATTGTACAAGCCGAGAATATCTGCTTTGCATTCTTCCATGGTTGAATAAGTTTCTTTCAGTTCTTTCTTAACTTCGGTTTCTATTCCTTTTACTTTAATAAAACCGGGACCAACGCCATGAGACATTTCGTGCATTAAAGTATGATTAAAAAAAGCATCGAATGTAACATACTGTAACTGCTCCGGTTCAAGTACAATTTCTGCAATAGGTTTTAATAATTTTTCAAACTTCGCTTCGTGAACATTCTTCAGCATCACTTTCTTAGAGCCCTTTGCTTTACGCACTCTTTCATCGTTAGGAAGATTAAATGCAAGCGTTTGAACTCCAGCTTTTGTATCTCCGGCACTAAAAACTTCGTTTGCAACAACAATTGGAGATTCGGAACCGCGGCTGTAATCCTTATGCTTATCATCAAGAGGAAGATTTTTTTCAATGTCATTTAGGTACTTCCCAAACACTTCAAGCTTTTTACTCTCCACCGGATCTTTTATCGTAACAAAACTTTCAAACGAAGCTTTATAATTGAACATCGCATCCTCATAAACTTCATAAGGGCCAATTACAACTTCTATGTTATGATCGTTCAGATCCATCCAATCCATATCGCTTTGATAATAATCGTTGCTGAGAAAAGCATCGGCACGTGAAAACAAATATTTTTTTATCGAAGCGTTATCTGCAAATTCAGCTGCCTCTTTTAAAAGCTTTGATGTTTCGGTTAATTTGTCCTTAAAAAATTCGCTGTAAGGAATTGCAATCAATTTTCCATTATTTCTTCTGATAACAG
This sequence comes from Ignavibacteriaceae bacterium, assembly GCA_041739035.1. Lineage (GTDB taxonomy): Bacteria > Bacteroidota > Ignavibacteria > Ignavibacteriales > Ignavibacteriaceae > XYD12-FULL-36-8. The sequence goes on from JBGSOQ010000187.1 coordinate 6,383, forward strand.
TAAACTCGTTTGTAAAAGCTTTCTCATCAACCGGATTGTCTTTTATCCAGTTCTCAAATTCTTCTTTAGTCATATCTTCTGGATAAAAATTTGCACCAAGCGGTTTTGCATCTTTACCCATAAACGGCACATTATCTTCGAGCCGGTCAAATGGTCCAAACATAATGTTGAAAAGTTCAAGTTTAATTTTGGCTTCATCACTATTATCAGCCAACAAATCAGATTTTATTTGAGCATTTTTTGAATAAACCTGTTCAAGGAATAATTCGTCTATTATTTTTGAAGCACGGTAAAGTTTTTCCAGAACATCCTTTTCTCTTTCACTTAAAAGATTTTCGTCATACTGTACATCGACAGGAACAAACTTGGCAATCTTTTCTTTAAGCATTGTAACTTCCTCCGAATCCTTTTGAGGACTTTTGTTTTGTTTTTCTGTGCAGCCGTTAAGAATGAGCATCACGACTATCAGTAATAAATAGTGTTTCATTTTATCACCTTTTTTTAGTGAAAATCATTTAATAATTGATACAAATTTAGTGAAAAATGTTTTATTGAAGCTCTATTCTTCAATGAATTTTAATTTAAGGTTACATCGCTGTCCAAAATGAAATTAATGTTAAAAAAATAGAAATCAGCTAGTATTGGATAGTTCTCATTAAAATCTAATTTCCACCCCCAATTTCAACATTTTCTTTTCTCTATTACTTAATCTAAAATATTTCGGTGGCTTAAACTGATCTTCCCCCCGCAGAGTACAAGAAGTTAAGTTATTATATTAATAACTAACAAACAGGAGTTAAAGATGGAAATTCGTAAAACCAGAATGAGATACGGGGAAGAATTTAAGCGGAATGCGATAAAATTGGTAATAGATGGAGGCAGAAACAGCATAGAGGTAGCAGAAGGATTAGGAATACATGCTAACATATTATATCGCTGGGTCAGAGAGTATAAGAAAGACCCTGAAAATGCGTTTCCAGGGAATGGGAAACTAAAACCTGAAGATGAAGAACTAAGAAAGTTGAAGCAACAGTTAAAAGATGTAACAGAGGAGCGCGACATATTAAAAAAAGCTGTACGCATCTTCTCAAAAACCCAGCTATGAAATATAGGTTTATAATGGAACATCGAAAAGAATTCAGACTTGGGAAGATGTGTGAAGTGTTGGGAGTATCAAGAAGCGGTTATCATAACTACATAAGAAACAGGGCACGGCGGAAACAGTTCGAATATCATAAGCTTTTGGCAGAGATAAAAAGAATATATTCAAAATCCAGGGGTACCTATGGTAGTCCTAGAATATATAGGGAATTGAAGAAAATGGGATATTTATACAATAGGAAAAGAGTAGTAAGAATAATGCGGGAAAACAATATAAAGGCAAAGACAAAAAGAAAATATAAAGTAACGACTAACTCAAAGCATAGCTCTCCAGTAGCAGAAAATCTTCTAGGACAGAACTTTGGTTGTTCAGAGGCTAACAGAGTCTGGGTTTCAGATATCACCTACATTTGGACAGAGGAAGGTTGGTTATACCTATGCTGCATAATGGATCTGTTCTCAAGAAAGATTGTAGGTTGGTCTTGCGATAAAAGGATCCAAGCCACATTGGTAACATCATCATTAACAGAAGCTATAGCTAAGCGTGGTGAAAACCCCGGAATAACTTTTCATTCAGATAGAGGTAGTCAGTATGCCTCTTATGAGCTAAGAGCGTTGTTAAATGACCATGATATGATACAAAGCATGAGTGGTAAAGGCAACTGTTATGATAATGCAGTTATGGAAAGCTTCTTTCACACATTGAAGACAGAGTTTGTAAATTTTGAGCATTTTAAGACCAGAGAAGAAGCTAAAATGAAAATTTTTGACTATATAGAAATATTTTATAACAGACAGAGAAGTCATTCAACAATTGGATATGTTTCACCTGTTGACTTTGAAAAACAATTAAATCATAAATTAGTTGCTTAACTATTTGTACGTTTTATTGGGAGAAGATCAAGATTATTTTTGGTTACTAAGGTTTGAGAAAATAAACATTCTCTTGTTGATGATTAAAATCCTAAAAGGTTGAACCTTAGTAACAAACCGATAAAAGCGCATTTAACCTTATTACCTTATCTTTAAAATTAAGAAAATAGAGATGTTCTGTTGTTGAAAAGTTTTTTTAAATTACCGATAAATTCTATCTAATTCGCTTTGTATTCCAGCAATATTCTCGCACATGCGATTTATTTTGAACACCAGTAATTTGTAATGTAGAACAATTTCATTCTCTATGTAGTTTATTCATAATTGTATTAAATTAGTTAAGCAAAATAATATTAGGACCTAATGAAAGTAATTGAACATTTATCAAAAGCAAAAGAACCTTTAATCAGTTTTGAAATTATTCCGCCCAAACGGGGCGGGGATATTTACGGTATTTTATCAGTGCTGGATGATTTAATGAAATACAAACCTCCGTTCATCGATATTACAAGTCACTCTGCAGAGGTTGTTTACGAAGAAACACCTCACGGAATTAAGAAAAAAATAAAAAGAAAAAGACCGGGAACATTGGGAATTTGCGCGCTCATACAAAATAAGTACAACATCGATGCAGTACCGCATATTCTTATGAAAGGATTTACTAGAGAAGAAACGGAAGATTTTCTTATCGAACTGAATTACCTTGGAATTCAAAATGTTCTTGCTGTGCGAGGAGATGATACCGCCTATGAAAAACCAATTCCTGAAGGCAGAAGCGCTAATAAAACAACCGCCGATCTTGTTAAGCAAATAGTTAATATGAATAAGGGTAAATATTTAGAAGACAGTTTGCTTGATGCAAAACCATCTAATTTTTGTGTGGGAGTTGGCGGTTACCCCGAAAAACACTTTGAGGCGCCAAGTTTGAAAACCGATATAAGATTTTGTAAAGAAAAACTTGATGCTGGGGCTGACTATATCGTGACTCAAATGTTTTTTGATAACAAAGTTTACTTTAAATATGTCGAGCAGTGTAAAAGTGAAGGAATTACTACGCCAATTATTCCCGGATTAAAAATCATAACGGCAAAATCTCATCTGATTAATATTCCGAAGAATTTTTATGTTAGTTTACCTGATGAGCTTGTTGATGAAGTCAATGCAGCACGGCCTGAACATGTATTAGATGTGGGTGTGGAATGGGCAGCAAAACAAGTTGAAGAATTGTTAAATAAAAATGTACCGAGTGTTCATTTCTATATTATGCAAAATTCTACTCCGATTAAAAAACTGATGAATAGTTTAAAGTTATTTAAGAACTAAAATGATAAAAATTCGTAAAAGATATTCAAAAAAGTTAAAGTGGGGGATAGCCGGTTGCGGAAGATTTGCTGAGCAGAGCTTTATCCCAACAATTAAGCTTCTAAGAAAAAGTGTCGTAACGACACTATACAGCAGCGATCTTAACCGCGCAAAATCCCTTGCCGATAAATTTGGAATTGAGAAACATTTCAATAATTATGATGACTTTCTGAGGTCAGACATAAATGCAGTTTATGTTTCAAGTGCAAATGTAAATCATCATCAGCAAGTGATAGAAGCAGCTAAAGCAGGCAAACATCTTTTGTGTGAAAAACCTCTGGCTATGACTTCACTTGAAGCAGAAGAAATGGTTAAAACTTGTGAGCAAAATAATGTTCAGCTTTCTGTTAATTATACTTATCGCTTTCATCCTCTGATAATAAAGGCAAAAGAAATTATCGATAATCAAATGCTGGGGAAAATCGTGTCAATAAATTTAAGTTTTAATATTGATGCTCCTCCCGGCAGTAATTTCAGATTTAATAAAAGTCAAAGCGGCGGCGGTTCTTTAAGAGATCTTGGAACTCATATGATTGATTTGCTGAGATACTTCGGGGGTGAAATTGTCAGCATCAATGGCGTGCTGGACAATGTTATTTATAAAAGCGAAGTTGATGATTTCTCTTGTGCGATAGTGAAGTTTGAAAATGGAGGTTATGGATATTTTAATGTTTCTTTTAACAGCAAAAAAGCATTTAACAGAATTGAAATATTAGGACACAAAGGTGCCGTTAGTCTTGATAATTTAATTGGAGGAAGAACAATTCCAGCTAAATTAACAATTCTTCTAGATGGTGAAGCGAAAAAAGCTTTCAGAAAAAGAGGTAACAAGCAATTGAATCTGCTTCGATCGGTTCAAAAATCTTTTCTGAATCATCAAACTCCTCTGGTTACCGGGTATGATGGGCTGATCAACATGAAAATAATAGAAGAGTTGGAAAAAAATGTCTTTAGTTGATGAAGTTGTTCGTGTCTGTCGAAAAGTCTACGAAAATAAATTTGTTGCAGCGTATGATGGAAATATTTCAGTAAGAAATTCTGCCAAAACATTTTTAATTACACGATCCGGTGTTTGCAAAGGCGATGTTACCGCGGATGACATTTTAGAAATTGATGCTAACGGCAAAGTTGTAAACGGCACTGGTAAAGTTTCCACAGAAAATAAATTGCATCTTTATGCTTATTCAAAAAGACCGGAAGTAAACGCTGTAGTTCATTGTCATCCAATTTATGCTTCTGCATTTGCTGTCTTTGGCGAGGGCTTGACGAAACACGTTCTTCCGGAAGTAATATTAACTTTGGGTAAAGTTCCTCTCTGTGAGTATGGAACTCCTTCAACAGATGAGCTTACAAAAACATTAGAACCTCACATAAATTATAGCTGGGCATTTTTGCTTCGGAATCATGGAGCCGTTACATTAGGTAAAGATTTGAAAGATGCATACTATAAAATGGAAAAGCTCGAGCATACTGCAAAAATAATTTTTCTTGCAAGATTATTGGGCGGTGAAAAAGAATTACATATTGAAAAAGTTCAAGAGCTGCTAAAAATCTCTAAAGAGACTTATTCAGTTGATCAAGATCTGAGAAATATTTTTTAATAATTATTAAGTCACCTTACGCAAAATTTCTATGTATTAACCCCGCCATTTATGGCGGGGATGGAACAAATAAAGACAACTTAGGCTTTAGCCACTATTTGAGTTATGAATGGGCTAAAGCCCAAGTATTGGGTCTTACGA
>JBGSOQ010000189.1:0-8856 GCA_041739035.1 Ignavibacteriaceae bacterium
TCAATGTGTTGCAATTAAAGCACATCTTGATGAATGTACTGGATGTCAAAACTATTTTAAATCGGTTGAGGCAACAATCGATTTTTATCGCAAATACAATGTTGAACCCTCCGAGGAAGCACATAATCGATTGATGTCTCTCCTGGGACTTAAAAATTCTGAATGAAATTTTATTTATAAATTATTAGGAGTTAATTACATGCCTGTGTTCGAATATAAATGTAACGATTGTGGAAGCAAATACGATTTTTTTCATAAATCTTCTCTAAACAAAGAAGAAGTTACCTGCCCTAAATGCGGTTCTATAAAAAACAAAAAGCTCTTCAGTGCATTTGCTACAGCAAATTCCTCAGATAGCGACTTTTCATCGCCATGTGCTTCTGGAAATTGCAGCACAGATTATTCCGGGGGCGGTTGTGTTTCTGGTATGTGCGGTCTTAATTAATTATTTATCAAAGGATTTTCAAATGTTAGGTAGAAGGATTTTAATGTCGCTTTCCATTTTCAGCGTTATAAATTTTTTGGGCTGTGCTCAGCAAGATAAAGACAGTACAATGACAGTGCAGGAATTAAAGAGTTCGATGAAAAATGATTCTACTCTGGTAATTCTGGATGTTAGAACCCCGGCAGAGCTTGTTGGACCATTAGGGAAAATAGACAAGGTTATTAATATCCCGATTCAAGAATTAGAAAGCAGGATAGGTGAGCTTAAAAAATTTAAAGACAACGAAATTGCAGTTATCTGCAGAAGCGGAAATCGATCTAACGCCGGAACAAAAATTTTGCGTGAGAATGGGTTTAGGGCTAAAAACGTTCTTGGCGGAATGATAGATTACAGAAGACAAGAAAAATAAAATCATTTAAGTGAGACTCACTTCATAGTGAGTCTCATATTTTTATTTCTACTTCATCAAATACTTATCTAAGAATGCAAATATCTCTCTCCACGCACGTTCTGTAATTTCGTGATTGTATCCATCTTTATTATTTGGATTCATAAACGCGTGTCCGACATTTCTGTAAATGATAATCCTGTTTTCTTTTTTCGCATCTTTTAAAGCCTGCTCAAAATTCTGTACATCCGCAATAGGAATTTCGCGGTCAGTTTCGCCAAAAATTCCGAGCAGCGGACAACCGATTTTTCTGACACTTGCTGGCTCTGAAAATATATTCCCATAATTCATCACGGCCGCTTTCAGCTTTGGCAGCATTGTTGCAGCTTGCAAAGCATAACCTCCGCCCATATCCCAACCAATAGCACCGATTCTATTTTTATCTACTTTAGGATTGTTTTGGAGAAATGCATATGCAGCTTGTAACTCTCTATTTACGAAGTCTAGTTTTAGCCCCCGCATTAGCTCCTGTGCCACATCTAAATTTTTAGTCGCTTTTCCTCGATAAAGATCAATTGCCAAAGCAGCATAACCCTTATTTGCAAAAGCATCGGCATTGGTTCTAACCCAGTTATTTAATCCCTGCCACCCATGAATGATAATTAAAGCAGGAAAAGGTCCTTCACCTGGCGGCAAAGAAAGGTAGGCCACAACTGAATCTTTACCACTTACATATTTAACCGCTTTTGTAGGTTCCTTTTGAAGAGCGAACTCTTCAGCGGTTTCATTTCCTGCTTCACTAGATTCATCTTTTTTAGAGTTACATGAAGCAAAAATAAAAACAGAGAGAATCATAATAAGTAAAGTTTTCATAATTGTTCCTATCTTTTTATGATACAATTTTCAATTTCCTTTTATCTTTGAAGTAATTTCATCTAAAAGATATCGTGCTTCGTCTTTTACTTCGTTATTTAAATTTTCAGCCTGGCCTAATAGTTCTGCGGCTTTTTGTTTTTCACTTAAAGATGAATAATTGATTAATACGTTTAAAAAAGCTCCTTGTGAAGCAGCCCCAACTACGGCAATTGCAACACCTGCATCCGATAACGAATTTTGATTTCCCTTTTCCGAAATCTTTTCTAAAAATGGAATGACTTCGCGGCAATTTTTAATTACTTCAGCGGGAACACTTGCGGCTTCAATTGTGGATTTTTCAATTGCCTCACTTCTCAATTTCTTTTGTTCATCTGTTTCTTTGGGCAGCTTGAATGCATCCATCACTCTTTCAAAAGCTTCGTTATCATTTTGGGCAAGTAAAATAAATTTATCGATATAAACATTCAGATTCTTTTTTAATTCATTCATTTCGGTTTCAACATCCAAATACTTTTTCTTTCCGATTGTTAAGTTGCAAACCATTGTCCCTAAGCTTGCCGCCAATGCGCCGCAAAGCGCTGCGACGTTCCCGCCACCCGGTGTTGGTGAATTAGATGAAAGTTCTTCTAAATATTTTTGTAATGTTATTTTTGTGTCCATAATTTTTTTTCTATAATTTGATTTTCAGAAACATATGCAAGAAGTCCTAAGTCGTCATTGCGAGGAGTGAAACGACGAAGCAATCTTTTCTTTCTGACGAAGAAATCAGATCACTTCTCCCGATAAATCGGGATCGTGATGACAATATTACTTCTTTTAAAATCGCGATGGTTTAGGCATCCTTTATATCATATAATCAATAATTTTATCCGTTTTAATAAAAGGATGAAGATCGCCCAATCCTAAATTTTCAACTGCTAAATCAACTAATGATTTTTCATCCAAATTTTTTCCTTGAGAATAATATTTTCCGGCGAGTATTAATGCTTCCAGCGGAACAAGCCCTACGATTTCGCTTCCAGTAACTTCCACGCCAAGCCGTGTCGCTTCTTTTTTAACTTCTTCAAAAGCAGTATGAATTGCTGTTACATTGTAGTTTGTCAGATTCATAGAGACCTGAGTCATCTTATATTTTTCCAGAGCGACGCCCATTCCTTTTACGCTTTTTAATCTGCCGGGGACTTTTACTGATTGACCATTAACTTTGATAATATTACCATTCTCATCTCTTTTTGAGTAACCTGATTCGCGCAGTATTTCGCCAATTTCTTTTGCATACTTCACATCTTCGGATTTTAAATTAACATTGTAAGCCACTAAAAAGAATCTTGCGCCGGTTACCGTACCGCCTAGTTTTGGGTTAAACTGATTCGGGCCATAATCCGGCTGCCAATTTTCATCTTTAAGCTTTTCAGCCAATCCCTCATATTCACCCTTGCGGATGTTGGCGAGGTTTTGGCGGTCCGGTTTTCTTGCGGCTGCTTCATAAAGATAAATCGGTATGTTCAATTCTTTTGATGCTCTTTCTGCATATTCTTCAGAAATCTTTACGCATTCTTGCATCGTAATATTTTTTACAGGAACAAACGGCACAACATCTATTGCGCCCATTCGCGGATGTTCGCCTTTTTGCTTTGTCATGTCAATGAGCTGCGCAGCGGTTCTGCTTATTGAAAGTGCGCCTTCCAAAATTCCGTTCTCATCTCCAGCCATTGTAACAACAACTCTGTTATAGTCCGCATCCGGCTCAAAACTTAACAGCTTGCAGTTGCTTATTCCGCTTAAGGATTTTTGCATTTGCTCAAATGTGTGCTCATTCTTGCCTTCGCTGAAGTTTGGAACGCATTCAACAATTTTCATTCGATATCTCCGGAAGTTCTAAGTTGGATGTGATAATATGTTTGATGAGAAATTTTCACAAAACAAAAATAATAATTTTTGACTAAGTAACCTTCGAGGTATGGGTGGGATTCTGAATCTGCAACCTCGAAGGTTTCCTACAAAGACTACTTTAACAGCAGCATTTTCTTTGTGGCAATAAAATCATCAACTTTCAACTGATAATAATAAACGCCGCTTGACAGACTGAAAGTCCGTCCCACAGAAAACTCAACTTCGTAATTGCCAGCTGGTTTGTATTCATCAACTAAAGTAGCGACTTCGTTTCCGAGAATATCGTAAACCTTCAACCGTACTACATTTGACTTTTCACCTCTCACGTTTGACGGGATCGAGTAGCGTATTTTCGTTGATGGATTGAATGGGTTGGGATAATTCTGATATAGCACAAACACATTTGGAATATTTTGCTGCTCGGTTTCTATTCCTGAAATGATTGATTTTTTTACTAATCGAAGATTATCAAAATATAGTCTGCCGTACACCGATGAACCGGGTGCATCGGTCATTTGGAAGCTATCGATTCTGTATTTAGGATAATCGAGAATTCCATTTCCAAGTCCGGCCCAAGAAGTAGTACTTGTAGGATCTTTCAAATTCCATTCGATTAAACGCCAGCCGTACCAATCGATAACAGTCCATTTTGAAACCTCATGATTAGGCCATGCTGTTCCATCGCCTTCATCAATTGCAAAGCGGAATTTGTTTCTGCTTCCATCACCCCAAACATAAACTTGTAGAATGTACGAAGTATCAAAAAGAACGGTTCTGGGAGTGCCGCCCGATAAATAATTTCGTAATAATTTTGTTGTTACCGCCGGATTCCATTGATACTGAATGAAAAAACCTTTTGCAGGTGAAGTTGCCGGGAGAAAATATTCTGAGCTGTAACCCGAAGAAGTCCCTGAATCAACCACACCAACTGTTGAGCCGCTGTATTCGGGCTGCTCCCAATTTCCTTCAATTGTAAAATCATCAATCGTATTTTTCTGGGAATATGATTCTTCTGAAGTAGAGAAAAATATTTCTTTGTTACTTGGCATCGGATTCCCAACAACATCTGTAATATTTTGAGTAAGCGTTAATGAATATTGCTTTGTGCTAATCAATGACTGCTGTGTTTTAATGTTTATTATCGATTGATTACCAATCGTTTTAAGCTGCATATCTTTAGAAATTGCAGTTGCTCCTGCTTTCAAAATAACATTGTTATGATTTATTGTTGCTGAATTTATTAGTTCATCGAATAGAACGGTAACAACTCCCTCAACATCAAAACTGCCGGATGAATTTGTACTGTCAGGAAAATACTGAGTAACAATGGGACCGCTTAAATCCTGATTAACTGTTGAAAAGTGAAGAACATAAGAATCTCCCGGAATGCCATCACCATTTCCATCGAGCATTTTGCCGTTAACATCCGTTACAGATGAATCAAGAGTAAAAGTATAATCTGTTTGAAAACTAAAGTTAGAAGCCGTTGTTAATGTAACCGTTTTATCTCCATTGCTAAAAGTCACGCTGCTTACTTCTATGGGTGGAATGAAATTAAAAGCGTTTGCTGCTACTGTGTTCACATTCAATTTTTTTGAAAAATTTAATTTTACTTGCGTGCTTATTGAAACAGTATCACCTTCAACGGGAATTGAAGAAACAACTTTCGGAGCATAAGATGGAATGGAATCTGTAAGAACAATGTTAGAAATAAGCGATTCGTTCCAATACCTATCGAGCATTGTAGCGGCATAGCGATACCTGCCATTAAAATCTTGATTACCGGAAAAACTTTCATCGATTGTGAACTGCGAATTTCCAAATGAGATTGAAATTATCTCTTCAGTGTAAAGATCAAAAATATCATCTCCTGACCTGTAAACAGCATACCACTGATTACTGCTTGCTGAAGCATCGGGAGTAATTGTTAATCTGTAATTAAGCGAATCAATTTTTTGAATGCTTATTTGCGGCGATGCCGGAATCGTATCGAGATGTAAATTCGCATCGCGGATTTTAGTTTTTCGGCCGAAAAAAGTTGAAGCAGCTTCATCCCAGTAATCATGATCTTTCCAGCTTCCGTAACTAAAAAATTGAAAACCATCCACCCAATTTACTGTTCGGCAAGTGTTTACAATTTCAGCATGATTGTTCCAAATATTATTATCGCTTAAAATATAGGATGGGGGACCAACAGAATAATATCTTTTAGCTGCAATTCCGGGTTGAATAAATTGGCTCCAGCATTGCGGACATGCTCCTGTAAGCATCCCGTAAAATCCGCTTCCTGTTGTCCAGTGATAATGCATTGCCGCAATTTGTTCAATGTAACCTTGATTGAACCAAAGAGCAGCATCTTGATAAACAATACTGTAACCATTCCAGCCGCTCCAATTGTATTTTCCAAGTGCCGCAACCGATAATCTTACATAAGGTTTAACTGATTGAATTGAATCGTGCAGAGTTTTGACAAACTCAGTAACAGACCACCGCCACCATTCTTCCCACGAAGAAAATCCAGCAGGAACACCGGCAGAGTAAGGATGCTCAACATCATACAAATACCTTCCCGCCATGTTATTTGTGAGTTCTTCTATCTGATCATCTGTAATATCACCATCTAACAATTTTTTATCTGCTTGAAGTTTTTCAAATTCTTTTGATGCTGCAGAACTTGTAAATTCGTTCCAACGTGCATAGTCAAGATGCAATCCATCTACATCATAATTCCTCACAATTTCCATTGCGACATTTTTTGTATAGTCTCGTACAGCTTGAAGTCCCGGTGAAAGAGCAATTGAACTTGTCATCGGATTTCCACTTTGATCTCTGCAAATCCAGTCGGGATGCTGTTGTGCTGAAGCTCCGGGCACAGTACTTCCGGCAGAAAAAACATTAAACCAAGCGTGAAATTCTAATCCCCTTTTATGTGCCTCTTCAATTGCATAAGCCGTTGGGTCAAAACCAGGATAGGCTCCACCTGCATAAGAACCATATGGTTCATAGGATGAAATGTAATATGCTGTTCCTGATTGCCTTACCTGCCACAACACCGAAGTAAAATTTCCTGCTTTATGCTCATCAAGAATTTGCCTGATTCTCGCTTTGTTTTGATCGACCGAACTTGAGCCGGAAATATATTCCCACGTAATAACCCAGTTTGCTCTAAATTCATTATTGTTTTGCTGAGGATAAACGCTTTTATTAAGGATTAGAAAGAAGAAAATGCTGAATAGAAGCTTATACATAATTTGTCCAAGAATTTAATTTGAATATTTAAACTTAAACGATTTAGTTCATAAAGTCATCTTATCGTGCTTATTTCATCAAATTGTATTCCCAAATTCAGAAGCTTTTACGACCTTAATTTTAATTATATTTACATACAAATTTTAATCATGCAATACTGTAAATGAAGATTTTCTTTACAATTTTAATATTTATTTTTTTTGTTACTTACTCATTAGCCCAATCAATACAAGTTGAGGAAGAATTTAACTCTTGCTATTATGAGTTAAATGGGCTGCAAATCAATTTAACTTCGGATAAAATATTAATCACACACGATGACCAGGATATTTTTTCTGAAGACTTAATCGGGAAAAAAATCTTCCAAAAAACTCCAGCCGAGAATTATTTTCTGATAGCAAATTTCAAGTTTTCAAACGAGAAAGTTGATTATCCTGTTGAAATTAAAGTTTTTGACAGTAAAGGTAATCTTGTTTTTCCGTACAAATTTATCGCCCCTTATGATCTGCCACATCCTCTTTTTTGCTTGAATGATAACGCATTGCTGGCTTTGTTCGATCCATTAAGCTTTAAAGTTAAATTTATTGGAGACGAAAGTTATAATGAACTTGAGCTGCTTAAAGAAGTTCCTTTCGAAATAGAAAAAGCTTCTTTTATCGAAATAAATGAGGACTTTCTTTTTGTTCTTACTTCTCAAAGCGCTTTGGATATTAGCGAAAATGCAAGCAATGTTAGACTTTATAGCATCAATCTTTTTGATTTGAATGTGGTTAAAAAGGAACTTGATTATAATACACCAACCCTTCTTAAAATAATTGGCGGGAATTTGTTCGTTTCAGGAGTCAAGTTTGAGGACTTAAAACCTGTCGGGAAAACTTTTAAATATGATCTTTTGCTTAATCAATTAGCTTCAAATGAAAAAATTATTGAAAAGCTGATTCCTTATGAAAATAGATTTTATGCAAAATACTTTAATACAATCTATGAATTAGAAGGTGATTTAAGTTTTTCAAAAGAGCATCAAATATCTGGAAGCGAAAGAATCCTCGATATTGAGCAATTCAATGAAAAGTTAATTGTTGTAACAAATGTTTTTGATAAAAATAATATTTACTTTTTTTCCCCAGATTTGAGTGTTGACTTTAATGCGCCTTTAGATATTTTTGGTATGAACAAAATGGAAGACTTTTCTATTTCAGGGAATCATGCGATTTTCCGTCACGATTCAAAAAGTGTCAAATTAAATCTAAATGAAAACTAAGCTTATAACCCGGAGGGTTTGATGAAATTTTTTATACAGATTTGTTACATAATCCTTCTTACCTTTCTTCTCTCGCCCCAGATATTTTCTCAGTCCGGTAAAATAGCCGGAAAGGTTACCGATGCTACAACAGGCGAAGAATTACCTTTTGTAAATGTCATTGTCATGGGAACCAACTTTGGCGCCGCTTCCGATTTGGAAGGCAATTATTTTATATTAAACATTCCGCCTGGCACATATTCGGTTAAGGCATCGGCAATAGGTTATAACTCTGTTACTGTTCAAAACATTAAAGTGGCAAGTGGATTCACATCAACGGAAAACTTTGGGCTGCAATCCACAGCTCTTGAACTAAGCGAAGAGGTTATCGTTATTGCTCAAAAGCCATTAATTCAGAAAGATCTAACAGCTTCAACATCCGTTGTTGGAGAGGACATGATTTCCCAATTACCTGTAACCGATCTTGGAGATGTACTTCAACTGCAAGCCGGATTTGTTTCATCGGGTGGCGACTTCCACATTCGAGGTGGTAGAGCAGGCCAGGTTGCCTATCAGATAGACGGGGTTACATTAACAGATGGTTACGATGGCAGCACTATCATTAATGTAAATGCAAATGCAGTTCAGGAATTACAGGTGATAAGCGGTGCATTTAATGCCGAATACGGGCAGGCAATGTCCGGTATTATAAATATTGTAACCAAAGACGGGGACAATGAACTGCGTGGAAATTTACAAACTTAT
>JBGSOQ010000193.1:0-2773 GCA_041739035.1 Ignavibacteriaceae bacterium
ATCAATAACAAGCGATGTTAATGCAATTGACGATCTCTGCATACTCTTTGCACACAAAGGCAATGTTCTCGATGCATATACACGGTATCGAGCAGAGGATTGGATGGCTCCTCCCGGTGCAAGAGGCAAATATCATGCTGATGATCAGCCAGAGAATCTTTTAGCTCCTGATGGAGCCCCTCGTTTAGCTCATAGTGATATTCCGATAACTTGGCCTAAAGGTTATTTTGATGAATCTAAAATATGGCATGATGCTCCCACTGGAAATTATACATCCCTTTCAGATGCAAATAAACAGATTGTCAATTCAAGAGCGGCGTATTATGATGCCGCTAAAAATGTTTGGAGATTTTGGCCGGGTAAATTCAGAACGGATATAGATCCCGAGTCTCCAACATTTGGAGAGCAAGTTCCGGGAGAGTTTGCAGCAGATAGGGAAGTCTATATAATCTGTGATGACCATAGCGCGCAACCACCTTCGTATTCCATGGGAATGACTATGGAGATTCAATGTTATTCTTATGGCAGGAGATTCGCTCAGGATATTCAATTTTATGATATTAAAATAACAAATAATGGTAATCAGGTTCTTGACAGCTGTTATTTCGGATATTATACGGATTTTCAATTTGGTGATGTTATAGAAGAAACCTATGGTTCATATAATACAGGGATTAACCCTAACGGATATGATAATGCTTTCTATCAATTTGACTATAATGGTTCAAGTCCAGGCAATATTGAGGTTGGATCAATTGGAATGGCGATCTTAAAGACTCCATTTGATTTAGGTATTACAGATGGACATTTTTTTAGAGATCTTACAGGCAACATCACTCCTGCTGATGATAAAAACATTTGGCCGGTAATGATAAGTGATCCAAACAATCCGAACTTGATGTCAGCCAAGGAAAATTATTTTCATGGCCCAAATGTTCATTTCGATGATTTCGATTTAACCCAAGAAGGAAAGTCGCCTGGCCCAAGCAACTGGACGTTATTTGCAGACAGTGGTCCGTTTACATTAAATCCGGGCGAATCCATGCAATCTACTTTGGCAGTGTCTGTAGGTAATGATTTAGATGATTTTAAAAACAATATTGAAGTTGCACAAAAGCTTTTCCTCAACAAATTTCTTGGTCCTTCAACACCGCCATCGCCAAAACTTCATGGAGTTGCAGGTGACGGTAAAGTAACACTCTATTGGGATGATATATCTGAGAAGGCAGTTGATTTGGTTGCAAAGAAAAAGGATTTTCAAGGTTATAAGATTTACCGCAGCCAGGACCAAGGGGCAACATGGGGTAAACAGATTAATGATTCCAAGGGTAATTTGGTTGGTTATGTTCCAATTGCTCAATTCGATAAGATTGACTTGATTCAGGGTGTCGATCCCTTTAATAATTTTAATTATTTGGGAGATAACACTGGAATCGTTCATTATTTTGTTGATTCAAATGTTGTAAATGGTGTTAACTATAGTTACACTATAACTGCGTATGATTCTGGTTCAGCTTCACTGGAGCTCGAATCTCTGGAATCTTCAAGAGGAACTACAACGGCGGATGCAAATTTGGTTGATGTAACTCCCCGCTCTAATGCCATTGGATTTGAAGATGCAAAATACTCAGTAACACAGATTGCCGATATAGGGAATGGTGTTGTTTCTGTTGATGTACTTGATCCTGAAGTTCTTGCAGGGAACAATTATCTTTTAACATTTAACTCTACCCCTGCCGATACTTTTTATTTTATCAACGAAGAAACCAACTCACAAATTATTTCAGGTCCGCTAAATTCATCCGGTGCCTCTGTAGTTGATGGAATTACTCTTTCAGTAAGCGGTGATAAATTAACCGGGGAGATCAAGGATATCAAAAATCAGCTTGGCGAAAGTGTCCTTGGAGAGGAAAATCTATCCAGTGATGGAAATTGGTATGTTAATAAAGTTAGCACTAATAACCTGGCAAATCAATCTTCTAAAGGAACTGACTATGAATTTCGATTCAACTCAGCAGGATCATATGCCGCCGGTTTAACAGGTAATAACAAACCTTTGATAAAAAAATACTCAGTGCCCTTCGAAATTTGGAATGTTGGTAATGATAACAAAATATTTAAAGTGAATTGTATTCTATTAGACAAGAATTTAAATAATCAACTCGATTTAGGTGAAGAGATTCGAATCATTAATTCTCCGTACGATGAAAGAGGAGATACAATCGGTACCTTCAGCTTAGTTACCTGGTATTATAATATTGTGATTGATACTGTAGCCGGAATAGCCGGAAGATTACCATTAGATGGAGAGACTTTTAGAATATATTCGGAAAGTCAGTTGACTGAGAATGATTCATTCAGAGTTACGATTTCTCCTCCAAAAATAAACAAAGATGCCGAGTTGGTTAAAAGTGAACTTAAAAATGTTGAAGTTGTTCCTAATCCTTTTATAGTAAATGCAGCTTGGGAACAAATTGAGAATAATCGCCGTCTTCGATTTATGTTTCTTCCACCTGAATGCACGATTTCAATTTATACTGTACGCGGCGAGCTTGTTAAAAAATTGGATCATAATAATGGAACCGGTGACGAAGATTGGAATTTGACTAACACTTCCGGAATTGAAATTGCTTACGGCTTATATTTATACGTTATAGAAACTCCTACTGGAGAGAATACCACCGGTAAATTTGCCGTAATTAAATAACATGAGGTCCATCATGATTTTAAGGAAAGTTTATATTAAAATATTATTAATTACGATTTTCTCAGC
>JBGSOQ010000256.1:0-6809 GCA_041739035.1 Ignavibacteriaceae bacterium
TCCTATGGAACAGCGGTATGTTTATCTGGAGAATTGATGCTATTCTTGAAGAGATACGAAAATACATGCCTGAACTTTATAATGGATTAGAATCAATAAAGAAAAGTATTCATGAACCAAATTTTGAAGAGGTTCTTACTATTCTTTATGGTCAGCTTAGAAATATTTCGATAGATTATGGAATTATGGAAAAATCGCAGAAAGTATTTTTAACTAAGGGTGATTTTTCATGGAGCGATGTCGGAAGTTGGGAAGAAGTATATCAACTCTCAGAAAAAAATGAGGAAGGAAATGCCGTAGTTGGAAAAGTTTTTACAGATAATACCTCAGAATCTTATATTTATTCACCTGATAAATTTACCGCAGTAATTGGTGCAGATAATTTTATTGTGATTAACACAGATGATGCTCTGTTGATTTGCCGCAGAGATAAAGCACAAGATGTTAAGAAAGTTATTGAGCATCTTAAGTTTAATAAAATTGTTGACCATTTATAATTTATTTTCACTCTCCAAAGAAATTCATCAATGAAAAAAAATATTCTTTTGATATTGGTTATTTGTGCGTCAAATCTATCTGCCCAAAATTTGACCGGTAAAAAAATTTGTTTGGACCCTGGACACGGATTTATACCCGGCCAGGCATCAAATTGCGGCGATGCAGAAACTAAAAGATTTGAGTGTTATATAAATCATTATGTCGTTCCGCAGTTAAAAATATATCTTCAAAGTGCCGGTGCAACAGTAATTACAACAAGAGCTGATTATGATTCGACTGGGCCTTGCATAACCTTGACCCAGCGAAAAGCAATTGCAAACAATGCGAATGTGGACTTTTTCCATTCAGTTCACCATAATGCTTTTAATGGAGCTTCTAATTATACACTTACTTTATTTAAACAGCTAAACACGAATGATTGTCCTTCAGGAAACCCAGCATGGCCAAATCAAGCGGATCTAATGGCTATTATTCAAGCACAAAAGATATTTCCAGCACTTCAAACTTCGTCAGGAATACATCGTGGGGATTTATGTTTTTTAGGATTTAATCTTGGTGTTTTGAGTACTTTGAATATGCCTGGCACTCTGAGTGAAGCATCATTCTTCGATTATCCGGCTGAAATTTTGCGGCTTAATAATCTTGATTATCTCAAAACTGAAGCTGAAGCCATTTATCATTCTTTTCTTCAATATTACAATGTCGGTTTACCTGCGCATGGCAGCTTAGTAGGTTTTGTCACGAATACAACAACGGGTTTGCCTGCGAAAAAAGTAATTGTATCAATTGAAGGAACTTCGCAAAGTTATTTGGTCGATTCATTAGGAAATGGATTTTATAGGATTGATTCGCTTGCCCCTGGAAATTATACCATCCGTACGATGGGACCGCGTGATAGTTCATTTACAAATGTGACTATAACTGGAGGCAAAATAAACACCAAGAATTTAATAATTCAGCAGACTGAAATTGTTGGGGATGTTAAATTAACCGGCGTGATTGCAACAACAAATGCAATTCAAGCTTATTGGCTTAAGCCTGCAGGCACTCCGGATAGCTTTTTTGTTTATCTTTCTGAAGATGGTTCAACTTGGGATACTATTCCTTATCGTAAAGTTGCAGGCAATGCAACCGGTACTGTTATCAGCGGACTTATTGCAGGAAAAACCTACTATGTAAAAGTGAAAGCTAAAAATTCTATTAGTGAAAGCCCCAATTTTTCTAAAACTTATGGCGGATATACTTCAATATCTTCTATTAAAGCTCTAATTGTCGATGGATTCAATAGGTTTGGTGGAACGGGAAGTTATTCTTTTCCTTATCACAATTTTGCAAATTATTACGGCAATCCATTAGCAGAATTAGGAATTAAATTTGAGACCGTTTCGAATTCACTAGTTTCTACAGCAAGCCAGTTAAGCACTTACAAGTATATAATTTGGTTTCTTGGTGATGAATCGACTGCCGATGAAACGTTTAGTGATGCTGAACAAAATATTTTGAAAACATATTTGGATGGCGGCGGAAATTTATTCTTGACCGGTTCTGAAGTGGCTTGGGATTTGGATAATAACGGTACCATCACGGATAAAAGTTTCTTTAATAATTATTTAAAAGCCTCTTATGCGGCAGATAATCCAACACCAAATGTTCCGTTTGCTGCAGGCATTTCAGGTTCAGTATTCGAGGGATTAAATGTCAATTTTGGTCAAACTTATACTGAGGATTGGCCTGATGTGATAACTCCTCTAAATGGAAGCAGCATGGCAATGCAATATAATGCCACTCAAAATGCAGCAATTATTTTTACTGGTACTTTTCCAAGCGGAACAATCGCGGGTAAATTGATTTATGTTGGATTTTCAATTGAGACAATAGCTTCCGATTCAATTAGGAAAGAGATTCTCTCAAAAGCGCATTCATTTTTTACTAATCCAGTTTCAGTTGAAGATGAAACAAAAATAATTCCCAAAGATTATTCGCTTTCGGTTTACCCTAATCCCTTTAATCCCACCGCAAAAATTCAATTTTCAAATTCAGAAGCAGGGAAGTATGAGATAAGAGTTTTTAATCTGCTTGGCGAAGAAATCCTTAGGGTGTTTAATGATTTTCTAGAAATCGGAAATCATGCATTTGAATTGAAAATGAATAATTTCACTTCAGGAATGTATTTAATAAATGTTCGATCAGAATATATTAATGTATCTGAAAAGATAATGCTTCTGAAATAGGGTGACGATACAATCAAGATATGCCAGATTTTGGTTACGATTTATTCGAAGTGAAATCTGGTATATCTGACCGTCCTTTTAAAATCACTGCTTAATTATGTGAGTTTTTTTCTTTCGAGAAAAAGAAAAGCAGCGGTCGCCAAATTCTTGAAGCCCAAGCAATTTCAGAATGAGCTGCATCTTTGTCGATATAGTAAATTATATCTTTACCTAACTCATAGCCCTTGTTTTTCAAGGCAGCTATCAACTCATCATTTCCGGGAAGAAGGTCTGCATCTATTCCAATTCCGCCATTATCAATGTAGAGTTTTATATTTTTTTTCTTTCCTGAATAGTTCAGAATTGTGTCAACATAATTTAATCCCCGTATTTTGAATGCTGATGAAAAACATGCCCCATTAGAAAAAATATTTGGATGGTTCCAAATCATCATTAATGTGATCAAACCACCAGCCGAAGAGCCGCAGACTGCCGTATTTTCCGGATTTGGTAATGTTCTGTATTCGCTGTCAATGAATGGTTTTAATTTATTGACAATAAAGTTCATGTAGGTGTACCCAAGCGCATTATGAGTATATTCATCAGTTCTGTCCGAGGTATTATAAATCCCTACAATAATTATTTCTTCGATCAAACCAATTTTAATCAGAGAATCAGCTACTTCATCAATTCTCCAATCATAACCAAAAGAGGAGGTTGCCGGATCAATAATATTTTGACCGTCATGCATGTACAAAACGGGATATTTTTTATTATCATTTTGTAAATAGCTTGGAGGCAGCCAAACAACAATATCGCGTGGTTTTAAACCTTCACCTTCAAATTGCAAATGATATTTCACCGTTCCAGTAATCTGCCCGTGATTTATTCGGGGTTCATTATTTCTCCATTTAGTGATCTGGAAAAAGATGGAAGTATCATTAGTAACTTCTAGAAAGTAATTTTCTGGTACCGAACCATCATCGTTTAATGCTTCTTGACCCTACGATCCCTTTGTGAACTTGAATTCAAGATTTTCCCCCTTCTGAAATTGAAAACTTCTTGACCAAATTGAATCATTGGTTTTCTCTAACATTATTTTGTCTGGATTCCATTCGCCAAGAAGTGAGTCGTTTCCAGAAATGAAAACCGACTCACTATCGCTCAAAATAGAAGAATGAACTACAAATTTTATTTCACGATTGTCATTTTCTGAACACAGGATATTGAAAAACGCAAAACAAAGCGAGAGAACAATCAATTTTTTCATTTAAGTAATATTAGTTTATTTTTTCAAAATGCTGATAATCTTTAGTTCTTTTCCAATATCCTCCCCATCTCCAACCGCGCTTAAGGAATTCTTTCACTAGAAAAGAATTGGGCGTAATTGTGCCGTTGACTCTGATGTTATATTCCGTATTGGCAGGATAAGTTTTTCTGTCTTTAATTTGCGGATTTTGTATTGGATTGATGTCGATTGCTCGCCCTAATGCATGCGATGACAGTTTTTTTGTTCCCTTAATGTATCGATAATTGAAAGCTGAAGTATTATTGTCTTTCATTGATTCTTCGTCTGACCAATTGTAATTGTTGATTGGAATCACTTTACAAATAGGAAATTTTTTCTCTTTTATTTTTTTGAATATTTCAATTAAATCGTTAGCTAATTCTTTATGAATTAAGATTTGACCTTGGTGAAGCTTATCATCAAACGAAAAATACTCAATAGAAATTAGTTTGAGATTCTTTCTAATTTTCTGTGGTATATTTTTACTGAAAAAAATCTCGTTAATGCTATAATCACTATCAATTATTTTTTCTTGTGGATTCAGGGGGATATATTTTCCTCCCGTTGCTAATCCTGTTAAAACTAAACTAATCGCAAGAAAATAAATAAGATTCATTTTGTGAGATGAATATTAAATTCGAAGTTAATTATAAATTTGAGAATTTAGAGTTCTCTTGCAAATTAAATATATTTGCGCAATCAAAAAATAAAGGAAAATCATGAAGTACATAGTGTTTGTATTGCTCGTTTTAGGTTTTATTGGATGTAATAAGAATGGCGATGTAACTGAATTATCTTCAGGTGTGAATTTTCAAAACGATTCGCTGGGAGCTGGTAGGGAAGCTAAGCTTGGTGATTTAGTTTCAGTTCATTTCAGAGCATGGGTTATAAAGGATTCAACAAAACTTTTTGAAGATTGGTCAAAAGATTCAACTCGACTAGCTTCAACTATTGGCAGTTCTATCGATTTTGGTCAGCCGATCAAATTTAAACTTGGCGATTCTACCTTCATTAAAGGCGTTGATGAAGCTATAGTCGGAATGAAAATTGGAGGTATGCGAACGATCATCATTCCTTCAAACAGCGCTTATGGTGAACTCGGGTTTGGACCTGTACCGCCTAATTCAAGTTTAAAAGTAGTTATTAACTTAATTGATGCTAAAGATCCAATTATTGCAAAATCATGGGATATTGATTCCACTAAGATTGTTGCATCAAAAAGTGGATTGAGATACGTAATTCTTCAACCTGGAACAGGCGAAAAAGCTGATTCAGCCGATTTAGTAACTGTTCATTATACCGGATTTTTGACTAGCGGAAAAATATTTGATAGTTCTGTTGAAAGAGACGAGCCATTTAAGTTTAGGTTAAAACTTCAACCAGTTATTCCCGGATGGGAAGAGGGAATTAGACTTGTAGGAAAGGGCGGCAAAGCAAAATTAATTATTCCTCCATCACTAGGTTATGGTGCTGTTCCGGTTGGGGGCATTCCATCTAATTCAACATTAATTTTTGATGTTGAAGTACTTGATATAGAAAAGATGTAAAATTGTTCGCTTAGTTCTTTAAGTAAAATTTTATTAAAGATAGGGCTTGTTGGTAATAGCTGCTTCCGAAAAGATTAAGATGGTTCAAAACATGATAGAGTTTGTAGATGTTTTCTCTGTATTCGTAACCATCTTTTAATGGATAATATTCATTGTAGCTTTTATAAAATTCTTTAGTGAAGCCGCCAAAAAGTTTTGTCATGGCCAGGTCGGCTTCGCGGTTACCGTAGTAAACTGCGGGATCGATTAGACAAGCCCTTCCGTTTTCATCAACAATATAATTTCCTGCCCATAAATCCCCATGAAGTAGTGAAGGTTTTTCCTCTTCACATTTGAGAATGCTTACGATTATGTTTTCTAATTGTGTAAAACTCTTTTTCAATTCTGCGTCAACATATCCATTTTTTTCGGCAAGTTTAAATTGAAATAGTAAACGTTTGTTGAAGTAGAACTTTATCCAATTCTGTTTTTCGTTTTCATCGGGTAAATTATTCTGAACTGTTGAGCCAATGTAATTGTCTTCATAAAATCCGAAAACAAGAGATTCACATTTATGCATTTTTGCGAATTCGATTCCAAAATCCTCAAAAAAGTTTTTTGATTTTGATTTTCCTTCAATACACTCCAATAAAATAAAATTTTCTTCAACTAATTTTACACTTGGTACTCTAATCGAATTGCTTTTCTCAATTTCAGCTAATCCATTTGCCTCTTTCAAAAACATGTCTTTAGGAATATGATTATTAACCTTCAAAAAATATTTTTCACCGGATATCATCTTAATGATTGAAGAATCACTGATGCAGCCTCCAGAAATGGATCTCGCGGATTCTATTTTCTTCTTTAAATGCTGCTCTAGACGTAAAGTTATTTGATCAGATAACATCTTTTTTCAATTTATTCAATAATCCTTTGCATGAATCTTCAAGAATATCAAGTACAATTTCAAAGCCTTCTGAATCTAAATAATATGGATCGGGAACTTCATCATAATCCTTCTTAGAATAGAAATCAATCATTTTAAATAATTTATAGTCAAACTTTTTTTTCTTATCCATCGATTTAAGAGTGTGGAAAATTTCATTATCTAATGCTATTATCATATCAAACGCCTCAAAATCCTGGTAAATGAACGGTCTGGAAGTTCCTGCCAAATTAAATCCTCTTTTTGCTGCATGAGCGATCATTCTAGAGTCATACTTTTCACCTTCATGATAGTCAAGTAGTCCTGCAGAGTCGATAATAAATTCGCTAATCAATTTTTCT
>JBGSOQ010000305.1:0-10148 GCA_041739035.1 Ignavibacteriaceae bacterium
CTTTTTCATTCCGCCGGAAAGATCGGCAGGCATTTTATCTATTGCCTCTTCCAATGATACTTTTTCCAATACATCTTTTATTCTATTCTCTCTCTCTTTTGGTGTGAGATTGAAATGACGAATTAGCGGGAAATCGAGATTCCCCCTAACGCTCATAGAATCATATAAAGCTGCACCCTGAAAAAGAAATCCGATTTGCTTGCGTATTTCATCTAGTTCATCTGTTTTCAATACCATAACATCTTTTCCAAAAATAAACACTTTCCCTTTTTCCGGGCGCATTAATCTAATCATGCATTTTAGCAAAACACTTTTACCCGTTCCGCTTCTGCCGAATACGACAAAGTTTTCAGCTTCTTCTACATTTAGAGAAACTTCATCAAGAACAAGATGACTTCCAAATGACTTGGATAATTTTTCAACTACTACCATGCTAAATTGTTGGCCAAAGCCATAACGTTATTTTAACTAGAACCATGTCAAAAATTAAAATTAATATTGAAGAAACTACAACCGATGTTGTAGACGCTTTACCAACTCCCTCGGTTCCGTTTGTTGCAGTATAACCTTTATAAGTGCCCACAACTCCCACAATAAATCCGAATACAAAAGTTTTGGCAATCCCCGGAATTGCATCACCAAATTCGAGAGACTTGATTACGGCTCCAGTAAAGTAATCGAAGTTCATATTTTGAACTAGCAGCACTGCAATGTATGATCCAAACAGTGCAATAAATATTACGTAAACTGTTAGTATCGGCAGAATAAAAGTGCAAGCAAAAATTCTTGTTACAACCAGGTACTTGAACGGATTAACTGCGCCGACTTCCATCGCATCAATTTGCTCTGTTACACGCATAGAACCTAATTCCGCACCAATTCCCGAGCTGACTCTTCCAGCAAAGATTAAAGCAGTAATTACCGGCCCTAACTCTCTTACGATTGAAATTCCAACTGAACCGGGAAGAAAAGCTTCAGCGCCAAACCTTACTAGTACAGGTTGAGTCTGCATAGTAATTACGAGCCCAATTATAAAACCTGTTAAGCTAACAATAGGAAAGGTTTGAATTCCAAGAACATCCATATGCTTCCTAATCTGCTCAATTTCATACGGGGGTTTAAATACATTTTTGAAAAATAAGACTGTAAATTCTGTCAGTCCGCCAATAGTTTCAAAAAAATTGTTTGTCTTTTTTTCTATGCTTCCTAAAATTTTGGTTTGCAAGGATTGTGATTTCACTGGAATTGCATTAAAAGTAGATATTATTAATAGTCTTAATTAAATCAAAATTAGTGAAAAATGAAGAGGAAAAAAAGATAAAGATTAAAAAGTGTGTGATTCAGTTAAAAGCATTCACAAAATGTTCAATCCGAGGTTTTTCATTAGGCGGCATGAGTATTGCAATAACATCAAAGCGGCACAAAATTTCTTTAATTTCATTTTCATAAAGATAAAGTTCGGCAATCCGTTTAAGCTGCCTTATCTTATTTTTTGTGATTGCCTCTTCAGGAGCTCCGAATTCGAGACTTTTTCTCGACTTAACCTCAATGAATACTAATCCCTCTTGTTGTGGGTCTTGTGCGATAATATCAATTTCGCCTTTGCCATATCGGTAATTTCTCCTAACGATTGTGTATCCTTGTGATTCGAGCAGTTCGACAGCTAAATCTTCCCCTTTATCACCGGTTTTCTTTGTTGAAAATGTCACGCTATCCCCTTTTTATGTTGAATATTCATTTCAAAATTTTCTGTTAATATATTATTCAAAAAAGTTTTTCTGTGGAGTACTGTTGGTCCAAATATTTTTATTGCATTAACATGCTCACATGTCGGATAGCCCTTATTTTTTAACCAGAGATATTGTGGAAATTTCCGGCCTAATCTTTTCATAATTTTATCGCGAGTAACTTTAGCTAATATTGAAGCAGCGGCAATTGCAAAAGATTTTGAATCCCCCTTTACGATTGCTATTGTTGGGATCATGTGTTGAAAATTTTTATTTCCATCAATCAAAATAAGATCAGGCTTGACCTGGAGCTTATTTACTGATCTCTTCATTGCCAGAAGAGACGCTTGAAGGATATTGATTTTATCAATCTTCGTGTTTGAAACGATTGAAATACCGTATGCTAAAGATTTTTTAATGATTATAGGATAAAGTTCCTCCCGTTCATTTTGGCCTAACTTTTTTGAATCATTAACGTTCTCGATATAAGTGTCCGGAGAGAAAATTACTGCCGCGGCAACCACCGGGCCAGCAAGCGGACCTCTTCCTGCTTCATCGGTACCGGCGATTAATTTTATTTTATCGTTAAGAAATGAATTGTCAAAATTTTTCATTTGCCCAAATAAATTGCTATGAGTCCGAATAACATATTTAATTTTAGAAGTGAACTAATTTTACCAAGATTTTTCTTTGATGAATCTTCATAAAGCAGCTTAACTGCATAGAACAAAATCGGATTAACAATTATCATCACTATAAGAAAGAATTCTATGTCATAAATATGAAATAGAAACGCTATTAATGTAAATAAAAATAAAGCGGATGAAACTGCAAGTACGAAATGTTTCGATACTTTGATTCCATAACTAATCGGCAATGTTCTCACGCCAGCTAATTTATCTCCATCAATATCTTCTATATCCTTTACCACTTCTCTAATTAGGTTAATTAAAAATGCAAAGCCAGCCGGAATGAAGGCATCTCTCACATTTCCAACTATCATTCCGCCAAAAAGAAGGGCATAAGCTGTAAGAAATGAAATTACAACATTTCCGAATAATGGTACTCTCTTTACGGAAAACGAATATAGGATTAAAAGTGCATTGGATAAAAGAACAATCAAAAATGCCAAATAATTAATGAGTAAACTTAAAACCAGAGAAACAATGACAAGTATTACAAAAAAAATCCAAACTTGTACTATCGATAGTCGAAGGCTTGGCAGCGGCCTATTTGGCCGGTTGATTCTATCAGTATCAATATCCATTATATCATTTATTGAATTACCTGCGCCGGTGATTATAAAACCGATGAACCCCGCCAAAAATAAGTCGGAAGAGAAATGGTTATCTCCAGCACAAATCAATCCGCCAACAATAATTGCAGAAAAAGTTATCAGACAATTTACCGGACGAATAATGCTTACGAAACTTTCTATCATTTCTTTAAGGTTAGATAATTAATGAACAATAAAAATATACTTAAAACTCACTTACTAATCCGAAATGAATTTTTCCATCACTAAACGAATCTCCCTTTGCCAAAGCAAAACTTACGGCAATAACTCCTATCCCGCTTTCAATATTTAGCCCCAATCCATAACCAATATTAAATGCTTCCTGCTTAGTTAACTTTGCTGCAGTATCCTCTTTGATTAAATAATAACCCGTATCAAAAAATAAATAAGTGTAAGTTCGGCGTGCTAGTAAGAGCCTGTATTCTAAATTTGACCAAAATACTCGCGATCCCAGAAATTGATCTTCACGATAACCGCGCAGAGTGTTTGTTCCTCCAAGTCTAAAAAGATCGCTTGTTTCAAAAAACGAACCTTGTAATTCGCGTCCATTTAGTTTTAGAGCAATTACTTGCCGAGAAAAAATTGAATAAAAAAAGTCAAGGCCGATTGATATTCTCTGTAAATTAATATTTGTTTTTAGCTCAGGAGAAATGAATTGCTGTGGACCAGTAATCCTTTTTCTGCTGAACGAATAAGTATTGCTTAATAGAATCCCCACAGTTGGTGAATACGGATCATCTCGCGTATCAATTTTGAGATTAAGTCCAGTTAATAATGAGCTAGAGTTGTAAACCCTGAAAACATTTGCAAAACTTTCGGAAGGAATGATAGATTCTGCAGCTAATTGTAAGGATGCGGTTATAGTTTCAGTTGCGAGAAACTCAATTGCACCTTCAAATTTTCTTTGAACATATGTTGTATCTTGTTTTCTTTGATTAAATCCCACACCAATATTAAACGGATAACCTAAAAACCATGGTTCAAGATATTTCAATTCAAGTTCCTGAGAGTTACGATCCAACTTTTGCCAACGAATGGCGGCAGATCTGCCACTTCCAAAAATATTTCTCAAGCTGATGTTGATTAGACCAGTTACATATCCATCTTCTCCAGATTTGCTTGAAGGTATATAACCAATTATTCCGTCGAAATTATTTGTTTGTCTCTCTTTTACTTCAATCAATAATGTACCTTTGTCATCAGAGCTCAAGTAAAATTGAGGTGGATTTACCGGTTCAAAAAAACGTAAACGATTTAATTTAGGTGGGAGTTCATCTATTTCACTTTGAGAATATAGTTCGCCCGGTTTAATTCTTAGCTCACGTATAATCACTTCACCACTAGTTTTATCATTTCCTTTAATCTCAATTTTATCTATGGTTCCTTTTAAATCTTTATTGATTGTAATAAAAACATCAACAAAATATTCATTGCTTAAAGTGTCCTTAACAAAAATTATTGAGCCTACTTTAATTTTCGCGAAAGGATAACCATTATTTTCAAAGTTTTGAAGCAACTGGGAAATAACACCTTCAAATTCAGTTTTGTTGAAAACTCGACCCTCGAGATAATAAAATACTTCTTCTATTTCAGATTTGTCTAGCGAATCGGGATAGTCAATATTTATTTTTCTTAGATGAGTTGCAGGTCCCTCATCAATTACTAAATCAACCGTGGCAGAAGAGGAGTCTGAATTGTATTCGATTTTGCTGCCGGTAAAATTAGAATGAAAATATCCTTGTGAACTTAAATTAGAAGCTATTCTCAGCAAAGCTGAATCTAAATACTCCGGCTTTACATTGGCAGAAACCGATAAACCGCTCCACATTAAATATTCTTTATCGCTGAATACTTTATTACCGGAAATCTTAATTGATTGGATATTCTGGGACGAAATTGAGATTGAGAGGATGAAACAGAATATAAGTACAGATTTAAATTGGCTTAACATCAACCAATCTCATCTTCTTGCCGAGTGGGGTAATTTCAATTTTATTTTTGAATTGTTCAACTTCATCCAAAGAAACATTACAAGCATCATACTTTGTTGCGTTTACTGCTCCCAGACAAGAAGCAAATGTTAATGTTTGTTCAAAAGGAAGATTCCGATGCCACCCATAAACAACCCCAGCCACAAAGCCATCTCCGCTGCCCGTTGAGTCTATTGCATCAATTTTGGGATTATTTACTATATATAGAAAATCAAGGTTGGAGGAGTAAGTTGGATTTGCTTCGTTTGTGATGAAAATCTGTTTAATATCTTTCGACTGCAGATATTTTAAATGTTCTATTATTTCTTTTTCAGTTTTGAGCGAAATCCTCAAAGACTTTTCAACCTCATCGATGTTATTATGAATTATTGTGGGCGATGCTTCAATACACTTTTTGAGATGTGTGCCATAAGTATCACAAACTGAAATTTTATCGTGCCGATTTGCGACTTCAATTCCGAACGGGAAAATTGAATTTGTTTCTTCGCACGGAGAACTTCCTGAAAAAACCACCATTTCACAATTCTGGATCATTTTTTCCAACTTCCGTTTAAACTCCTCCACCTCCGAGAAAGAAACTTTTGGATCGTTCCCGAAACACGATGTGATTGTTCTAGTTGATTGATCAATAATTATGGCTGAAGAACGGCTCTCATTGTGAATGGGGATGGATGTGGAATTAATTGTTTCTTCAGCGAGAAGTTTTTTTAATAATTTGCCGCTACTTCCACCTAAAAAAGTGAAAGCTGTATTTTCCACACAGAGGAGGTTTAGTTGACGGCTGACATTAATTCCCTTACCGCCTGCTTTATAATTTTCCTTTGCTCCCCGATTTATTTTGCCAATTTTCAGCGCTTCGTAAGTCAGCCTATGTTCTAAAAGCGGATTAAGTGTAATGGTTAATATCATTGATAGCCTAAAGTAATTTCAATCGATTCCAAACCGATGGTTAGTTCGAAATCTAGCAGCAACAATTAATTTCGGTATCTGAAAAAATCTCCATAAAGTGGTGTTATCAAACGATAATCTCCGAAACCTGTTTCATCTAGAAAAACAAAATTTTTGTTAAGCTCATAATATTCCCAGACTTCATAGGGTTTCGAATCATATTCAAAAGGATGACGGTCAATATTATTTGGTGCTCCGAGAATAATATAAACCATACCTCTATCTGTTCTCCAGCCTTCTACATAGTGGGAAAAATTTTCATTGGTAAAAGCTACTCGTCTGTAATACTCATCAAATACCGGATTATCTTCCGAAGCCGGATCGGGATCTTTCTTCTTCCAATAATCAAGATAATTTTGAATTTTTTCTTCTTTTGTTTTAGCATCTTTTATTTCATCTAGTTCACTGCTTGTGGCAATATAAACCATCTGAGCAACTGCCTTGTCCAAATCTCTTATTGACGAAGGAACGCCCATCCATCTCGAAACAAAATTTTTGATGGTTGAGATAGATAAATCATTTTTGCTATCCTCTACATCCGCAGAAATCACGTAATTACCTAAACCTAAATCCACATCTTTAATAGTATGAAATAATTGAGTTCTCCCGGAATCAATCTGCATACTAGTTTCCTCTTTATATATTTTATCCTTGCCATTATCCAAAACCGAATACTCAATCTTAATCTCTCTTGGTATGTCGGTGTAAACTTCGAAAAAAAACGGTATTCCATCCTTTTTCGCTGCAACGTTTCTAGATACATTCGGTACAATTTTGTTGCTGCCTTCAATGACCGTCTGTTTTGAAATTAACATTATGTCGCTCATTGAAAAATCTGGCTTCATTTTACGAACAGTTATCATATTTTCAACAGCGTATTCCTTACGCGAATCAACATCTTCAAAAGCTGTCCGCATTAAATACTTACCAGGTTCAAGGCTAAACGATCTTAAACTTAAGTTATAATTTGATTTGGATGTGGTTTGATCAAATTCCTTTGCTGTTATTTTTTCACCCCATGATTTTTCAACTAAAAGATTTTCCTTGTCCTCATCGAAAACAGAAACAGTGAGATTGTATTTTGATTCGAAACCGGCAGCAATTTTCACAAATTGAATTTCCGAGTATGGTACTTGAATGAATACATCTAAGCGTGTTTTGCCTATTTCCGTTGAAGCGAAATTTAGATAATCTTCAAAAAATTTCGCCTTCGGATTAAACTTAATTTCTTTGTCCATATTTCCGGGTTGAGCAAAAGCTGCATTAGCTATAAGCAAGCAGCAAGTTATATTTAATAAGCCTTTCATTAAAAAACTCTCCTTTAGATTATTAACTTACCAAATACATCATAATCATCGTAGTCATAAAGTTCCACATCATAAAAATTACCGATGTTAATTTTACCTTTCGACGGAATCAAAACATCGCCATCTATTTCGGGTGCATCACGATATGATCGCGCAACATAATATCCGTTTTCCCTTCCCTCAACCAAAACCTTAAATCTCTTTGCTAACAATTCCTTATTTTTATCAGCAGAAATTTCTTTTTGTATTTCCATAATTACTCCAAGTCTTCTCTTCTTTTCCTCTTCGGGAACAGGATCACCGAGAATAAAGCTGCTCGTACTTTCTTCTTGAGAATATGTGAATACTCCCAACCTTTCGAATTTAGTATCGCGGACAAATTCGCAAAGTTCTTCAAAGTCTTCTTCTTTTTCAGCAGGGTATCCAACAATAAGAGTCGTTCTTAGAACAACATTTGGAATTCGTGAACGCAAATTTTTTATAAGCTCTTTTGTTTTTTTTGCTGTAATTCCTCTTCGCATTGATTTTAGTACATTATCAGAAATATGCTGAAGCGGTATATCAATATATTTGCAAATTTTTTCATTATTTGCAATAACATCAATTACATCTTCCGGAAAATGTGATGGATATGCATACATGAGTCTAAGCCATTCAATTCCTTTAATCTCGCTCAACTTTGTAAGAAATTCTGCTAAATTCCTTTTACCGTAAATATCTTTGCCATAATCGGTAGTATCTTGGCCAATAATTATTAATTCTTTAACACCTTTTGCCGCTAAATGATTCACTTCAATCAAGAGGTCTTCCATTGGTTTAGATTTATGAAGCCCGCGCATCAAGGGGATTGCACAAAACGAACAAGGATGATCACATCCTTCGGAAATTTTAAGATATGCAGTATGATTTGGTGTAGTTAATAATCTTTCCCCTAAAAGATTGTGCTTCAATTCACCGCCAAGATTATTAATTATTTCTTCATACTTTTCAGTTCCGAAGAAAGCATCAACTTCCGAAATTTCCTTAAGTAAATCATTTTTGTATCGTTCAGATAAGCAGCCGGCAACTATAATTTTTTTTACTTTCCCCGATTTTTTGAAGGCAACTGCGTTCAGTATTGTCTCAATTGATTCATTCTTGGCGGCCTCAATAAAACCACAGGTATTAATGACTAATGTTTCGGCATCATTCGGATTTGCAGTAAGCTCAAAATTATTGCTTTCAAGCTGCTTCATCAGTCTTTCAGAATCAACTGTATTTTTTGAGCAGCCTAAGGTAATCACGCTAACTTTATTTTGTCTTTTCATAAAGTAATTTCAAATCATCTTTCAATCAAATTTAAGAGAATAAGAATCCATGGCGCAGAAAATATTAGTGAATCAAAACGATCAAAAATTCCGCCGTGCCCCGGAATTAAACCGGAAGAATCTTTCACGCCAGAATCTCTTTTAAAAAGTGATTCGATTAAATCACCAACCTGACCTAAAACTCCTATGATTATTCCGATTCCAATTATTGAATTCCAGGAAAGGAAATCGAGAAAGATCACTTTTGAAGCAGTCATTGCAAGTATAGCAAAAACAAACCCGGCAATAGCTCCTTCCCAGCTTTTTTTAGGGCTAACTCTTGGAAATAATTTATGTTTCCCAAAAGCCGTTCCAATGTAATATGCCGCCGAATCACAAATCCAGATTGAAGCCAGAACAGAAACTATTAAGAATCCACCGTGCAAATAATCTTTTTCAGGTTGAATATAAAACTCCCTTATCGAAATTAATGCAGCCGAAAACAATCCGATGTAAAGAATTCCAAGCAGCGTAGCACCTAAATTCAGCACCGCTGAACCTTTGTTCCTGAATAATTCAATCAAACAAATTGCAGCGATAATAATTAGGAGAGAGGAATAAACATCGAAAAATTTTAGGTATGAATTAGTAACAAAAAAAAATATGCCGAGCAATCCCATAAACATATTCGTAATCATGTTTTTTTTACGGGCCAGCAGGGAAAATTCATAAAAGGATATTAGAGAAATAACTAAAACAAAAAGGAGGAAATAATATCCGCCAAAATAGCTTGCTGATAAAATCACAGGTATAGCAACTATCGAAACTAGTACTCTCAGGACACCATCACTCATCGCCATTATTTTCTTCTTCAATGTTCTCATTTTTAACTTTTTGAATGAAAGCTACCGCATCACGAACATCTTCCTTTCTAACAAGAAGCTTTACTACAGAAAAATCACCCGGTGCAGGATAATTTCTATCTTTTTGTGAAAGTACAACTGCTTTAATTCCGGCACTTTCAAGGTTGTTCTTTATCATTTCAACCTCATATTCTTGTGATGATGTATACACAATCTCCCAATTTTGCTCACTCCAGTCCTCGGGCTTAATATATTTCGCATCATCAAGAAGAGCTACCCCGCAATCAGGGCAAAAGGTTATTCCCTCAACGTATTCGTATTCACAATTTGGACATACTGGCATAAATCCTCCTATATTTTTATTTCTTTAGAATAATACTTTTTTATCGTAATAACTACACCCGAAAATAGCACAGCCATTGCGATAAGCAGCAAAAATGATGATCCCAGCTCGACGGGTTTATTAACGCTTGAGCTTATCAGTTCATCATCACCAAAAATAAAGAAAAGCATAATAGCCGTAAAATTATTAAGGAAGTGAAGTATTATTGGAATAAATATCGAACCGCTCATGTATGCTGCATAGCCAAAATACAATCCAAGAATAATTAGCGGGATTAAACCGTAAGGATTAAAATGATTTAACCCAAAAAATATCGCAGTAATCAGCGCTGCATAAAATGGCTTCATTTTAATTTCAAAACTTCGCTGAACAAATCCCCGGAACAT
>JBGSOQ010000338.1:0-19068 GCA_041739035.1 Ignavibacteriaceae bacterium
AGAAGATCAAACACTCCTAATCTTTCGGGACCAATAAATGATTTTGGACGAAGAATAGGCACACACATTCCATCTTTTCTGAATTTTAGGCATTCTTCTTCAGCTAAGATTTTTGCTTTACCATAAGGTCCAACACCGTCAAGTTTATCATCCTCATACAATGGATGATGATCGGGAATTCCATACACAGCAGTTGAAGAGATATGAATGAATCGTTTTACTTTATGTCCTTTTGCTGACTCGAGTAAACTTCTGGTTCCATCAACATCTGTAGAAAAAATTTCTTCAGGTTTGTAAAGAGGAAGTGCAGCAGCAGTATGGACAACAATATCTATTCCTTGCATTACCTCATTAACTTTGTTCTTGTCCCGAATATCACCAATGACATGTTTTATTTTATTCTTCATGTCGGGATAAGAAAATTCCACAAGGTCAAGAGAAACAATCTCTTGCTTTTTCGAGTACAAATAACGAATTAAATTTATACCGAGAAATCCCGAACCGCCGGTAACCAAAAACTTCATACCAAATTAAATCACTACATTTATGAATAAATAACGCATAAAAATTACTAATTTTAACTTCGGCTTCAAAGATAATCCTTGGCGTGGTAGTTGGCAAAAATATTGTTAAATAAGTTTATTAAAGTTAAATCGTTCAAGTGAATCAACATTAATGAAAAAGTTTTTTTCGAAGGATAAAAATTCCATTTTATCTTTTACAGCATCTTTCATATTGCATATGCTGCTTTTTGTTATTGCTTACTTCTTTATGAACTTACAATTGAATAAGATTAATCCTAATGCTGGATATGTCCAGGTCTTTACAACAAAAGGTAATGTTGATCCTATTAATTTTGAGAAAAGCATTAGTGCCGAAAAGGAAAAATCCACTGAAATTAAAAAACCGAAGAATCTCCCAAAGAAGGAAACGGATCAGAATCCTTCACCATCTGTGTCGTTAAATTTTCTCGATCAAAATGCAGATACAACTTCATTAGAGCAAATTTACAATGAATCAACTTTGAATGTAACGATAAAATATCCTGTAGGCTGGACATTTCTCGATCAAAATGTTGATAAAAAATTAGATGGAGTTACATTTTGGGCGAGCAATTCCAATTTTAATCCGCCGCCATACGTTCATTTAGAGGTTCGTGACAGAAGCTTATTTAATGAAGGCAGGTATAAGCATAACATTCCACTTAGAGATGCAGTTATGTTTTTTAATGATCCAGAAAATTTAGCAAATTATTTTTCACAAACATTTTATTTCAGAACTGAAAACAAAGAAGATTACAGCTTGAAGCTTACAATTAAAGGTGAAGATGCATTTAAAGCTTACGCACCGACTTTCTATGGAATGCTTAAATCATTTAGGTTTGGCAGTTCTTTATTCTAGAATTTTCTTCCTAATTCCCTGTGGTAATAATTCCAGATAAACCCTTTATATTCTATTTTCCTACAATTCTGATTTTTTTAGACTTTTCATAGCCATTTTTAGGTTAAAACTCCTCAATTTTACTTCATTCATTTCTTGACTTTCAGAGCGATTAGTAATATTTTTCAACCCTTTAATTGAAATTTAATCGAGAGAAATTTGTGAAAGTTCAAAAGGTAACAAAATTTATAAAAACCAGCGATGCTGATAGGAAATGGTTCCTAGTTGATGCACAAGATCAAGTGCTTGGAAGATTAGCAACAAAGGTCGCTAGAATTATCAGAGGTAAAAACAAAGCGATTTTTACTCCTAATACTGATACCGGTGATTTTGTTGTTGTTATAAATGCAGATAAAGTTAAGTTCACCGGTAAAAGAGCAACTCTTAAAACTTATAGTCATCATTCAGGTTTTCCGGGCGGATTAAAAACCAAATCTTTGCCGGAAATTATGAAAAGTAAACCTGAATTTGTAGTTCAGAATGCAGTTCAAGGAATGCTTCCAAAGACTCGTTTGGGTAAGCAGCTAATAAAAAAATTAAAAGTATACTCGGGAAATGTACACCCTCATGTGGCACAAAAACCCGAGACAGTAAATTTATAGTGGAGAATTGATGGCAGATAATATTTATGTAGGAAGAAGAAAAACCTCAGTTGCACGTGTAATTTTAAAGGAAGGTTCTGGAAAAGTAAAAGTTAATGGAAGGGATTTTGAAGCAGCATTTCCTCAAGATCTTAACCGGTCAGAAATACTTAGCCCTTTCAAAGTAACTTCAACTGAAGGTGTTTATGATGTTTCAGTAAATGTTGATGGCGGCGGAATAACCGGACAAACTCAAGCAATAAGATTAGGGATTTCCCGTGGTTTGGTTCAGATTAATCCGGAGTTTAGAGTTCTGCTCAGAAAAGAAGGATTCTTGACCAGAGATCCTCGAATGGTTGAACGGAAAAAATATGGCCAGCCAAAAGCACGAAAAAGATTTCAGTTTTCTAAACGATAATTTTAGTTCAATAACCAATAATCAATCATACTTTTTGATTTACCGCCTGTGTCCCCCTGGGAATTGAGGTAAAGATGATGAAAGTAGAAGAAAAACAGGAGTAATAATGAGAAAAATAGATATCACCCAGCTTATTGAAGCTGGAGCGCACTTCGGTCACTTAACTCGCCGATGGAATCCTAAAATGAAACCGTACATCTTCATGGAGAAGAACGGAATTCATATAATCGATTTGAAAAAAACCCAATCACATCTTGGCGAATCTGCGGATAAACTAGCTCAACTGGTGTCGGAAGGCAAACGCGTTTTAATTGTCGGCACCAAAAAACAGGCAAAGGGAATAGTAGAATCTGAAGCCCGCCGATCGGATTCAAATTGGGTTTGTGAACGATGGCTTGGTGGAATGTTAACCAATTTTTCCACTGTAAGAAAAAGCATCAAGCGTTTGAATAATATTGAAAAACAAGAAAACGATGGTACTTTTGATCAAATTACAAAAAAGGAAAGAATTACCCGGTTAAGAGAAAAAGATAAGCTGAAAAAAGTGCTTGAGGGAATTGAGTCTATGAACAAGCTTCCGGGAGCTCTCCTAATAGTTGATATTAAGAAGGAAGCCATAGCCGTAAGCGAAGCTAAAAGATTATCAATACCAATTTTTGCAATTGTTGATACAAATTGTGATCCTGATATTGTTGATCATATTATCCCAGCAAATGATGATGCCGTAAAAACTATTGAACTGATTCTTAAAACTCTTTCGGACGCCATAATTGAGGGAAATCTTAAAGCGAAAGAAATGAAAGCTGAAGAGTCTGCTGCCACTGAGCGGGTTAAAAAGGAAAAAGAAAAAGACAAAGAAGAAACTACTGCCCAATAACTGATTAAGGAATCTTAATTTTATGGAAATAACTGCTGCTAAAGTAAATGAATTGAGACAAAAAACCGGTGCCGGTATGATGGACTGTAAAAAAGCATTGGTTGAAGCAAATGGAGATTTTGAAAAAGCAATTGAACTTCTTCGTAAGAAGGGTGCCGCTGTTGCTTCAAAACGAGCAGAAAAATCTGCCAACGAAGGAATCGTGCTTACTAAAATATCTGATGATAAGAAATCCGGAGTTATGGTTGAGGTGAATTGCGAAACTGATTTTGTTGCACGAAGTGAGGATTTCATTTCATTTGCAAATTTTGTGCTTGAATCTGCCGTCTCTGCGAAAGCTAAAAATCTTGATGATTTATTGAAGCATAAACCGGCTATATCAGAAAAAATGTCTGAAGTAATGGGAAAAATTGGAGAAAAAATTGAAGTTAGCAGAATAACATCGGAGGAAACTGAAAATGGTGTTACTGTTGATTATATTCATCCAGGTTCAAAGCTTGGTGTGCTGGTCGTGTTTGATTCACTTGCGAGTCATCATGATGAATTTATGAGTATAGCAAAAGATATTGCTATGCAAGTTGCAGCTATGAAACCACTTTGTTTAAACCGAGACGAAGTTCCAAGAGACGTAATTGATCAGGAAATTGATATTTACAAAGAACTGGCTCGAAAAGAAGGAAAACCGGAAAATATTCTTGATAAAATTGCGCAAGGAAAATTGAATAAATTCTATCAAGAGAATTGTTTATCAGAACAGATTTATATTAAGGATAATACTAAAACAGTAGCTGATCTTGTAAAAGACTTTAATTTAAAGTATAAAACAGAGGCAAAGCTTTCCCGCTTTAAAAGATTTCATTTAAGTGATGAAAAGAAGTAAGCTTCAAAGGTCTTAATAGCATTAAGACCTTTTTTTATATTATTTTTGAAAGTAAGATTTGATATGAAAAAATTAAAATTTAAAAGAGTACTGCTCAAGCTAAGCGGCGAATCCCTGATGGGTAAAAAAGGATTTGGCATTGACCATAGAGTGCTGGAATTTTTTGCAAATGAGGTTAAAAAAGTACATGATATCGGCGTACAGCTTGGTATAGTCATTGGCGGCGGAAACATTTATCGAGGACTGAGCGCAAGTGCTCAAGGAATAGACAGAGTAGCCGGTGATCAAATGGGAATGCTTGCAACTTTAATAAATTCTATTGCGCTTCAAAATGCAATTGAGAAGCAAGGTATTTATACGAGGCTAATGAGTGCAATTAAAATGGAGGAAATAGCTGAAACATTTATCCGCAGAAGAGCTATAAGACATTTGGAAAAACACCGTGTAGTAATTTTCGGCGCTGGAACCGGTCATCCCTATTTTAGTACGGACACTGCTGCATCGCTTCGGGCTGTGGAAATTCAAGCAGATGTGATAATAAAAGGAACGCGTGTTGACGGAGTTTTTAATTCTGATCCTGAGAAAAATAAAAAAGCATTTAAGTTTGAAAAAATCTCTTACCTTGATATTCTTAAGAAAAATTTGCGTGTAATGGATTTAACGGCAGTAAGCTTATGCCAGGAAAATAATTTACCAATAGTTGTGTTTAATATGGATGTACCTGGTAATTTGCTTCGGTTAGTTAAAGGCGAGAAAGTTGGTACTTTTATTCATCATCCTTAATTTTAAAGAAAAAAATATTGAGGTTTTTATGGAAAAAGTAATTAAAGATGCTAAAGCGCGGATGGACAAATCAATTGAAGCGCTAAGATCTGAATTGGCGAAAATTCGATCTGGCAAGGCAACAACGGCGTTGCTGGATGGGATTAAAGTTGATTATTATGGCACAACGACACCTATAAATCAAGTTGGCAACCTGACAGTTCTGGATGCTCACACACTTTCGTTTACACCTTGGGATAAGACAATGGTTATCCCTGTTGATAAAGCAATTCTGGAAGCAAACATTGGTCTTAATCCAATCAGCGATGGAACTAACTTAAAAATTCCAATACCTTTGCTGAATGAGGAAAGAAGAAAAGAACTTGTTAAACTTGTTAAGAAATTTGGCGAAGAAACGAAAATTGCTGTTAGAAATATTCGTCGGGATGCCAATGATCATTTGAAAAAAGAAAACAAAGAGAAGAAAATTTCTGATGATCAATTGAAAGATGCAGAGGACGAGGTACAAAAGTTTACTGATTCTCATATTCATTTAGTTGATGATATTTTGAAGCACAAAGAAGTAGAAATAATGGAAGTTTAAACACAATTCTAACTTCCTTAAAAGTATAGCCCCATCGCTCTGATGGGGTTTTTATTTTAACTTGGAACAGTCGATCTATCGCAGATTTCCATCCCCGATTGAGAAAGATCTAGCAGATTATTGATGTTGGCATAATTAAAAGTTTTCTATTTTTTGACTAAATTTAATTAGCAGTTATCAAACATAAAATAAATTCAATTTGAATAATCCGAACCGAAAATTAAGTAGACTAGATTTATCTCGTCTTTTCACTCTTATTAGTAAAAACTCATTACGTAATGTAGTCTATTTTAGCGGCGGTATAATAGTTTTTTTGGCTGGAACAATTGTATATGGGATTATTTTAAATCTTAGAGAAGATTCACTTGTTGATGCTCTGAAGGAAAAGGGTTACGAAATATTTGAAAATCCTAATATTATAGTTGAAAGAAAATCCTTTAGTCTTCAGCTTTACGAAGATACTGTATTGATAAAATCATATCGTGCAAGCTTTGGTAAGAATCTTTCAGCAGCTAAAACTAGGGCTGAAGATAGAGCAACTCCTGTTGGAGAATATGCCATTTGCGATATCGATTCTAACAACCAGTACAATAAATTCTTAAAGTTAAATTATCCAAATGTCAGCGATGCATCCGAGGCTTTGCGCAAAGGGTGGATTACCCAGAAACAATTCGATCAGCTAAAATTTGAATTCTACTATGAAGGATGCCCTAAGGCTAATACAATTCTCGGTGGCGATTTGGGCATTCATGGAATCGGTAAGTTTGATTATATATTAAAAAACTTACCTTTTGTTTATAATTGGACCAATGGTTCAATAGCAGTTAGTAATGAAGCGATTGATGAAATTTTTTCAGTTGTTCAGAAAGGAACTAAAGTTGTTATTAAATAATGTTTCTAAATTCGAAATCATCTTAAAGTATAAAATAAAAATTCAATTAGCAGTTTTATTACTTATTTCAATCATTATGATTCCTTCATGTGATAATAAAAATGAGGAACAACAAAAACCTTCTTTTTCATTTGGTGATTCAGCTAAAGTAAAAAGTGAAACTAAAAAGTTACTTGGCGAAAATTTAAAAATTTCGTTTACCGGTAATTTTGATGAAGATTCTTTGCAGGAAGCTGCGGCATTAATTGAACTTACTGAAAATAATATTTGGGGTATTAAGTTTGTCTTGTTAAAGGCGGAGAACGGTAAGCTGGTAAAAAAATATGAGTCTGATCTTCTTGAAGGTTCATTTAAAGAATCTGTTGTGAAGAAAATTAGGTTTCCAGAAATTAACCACGATTTGTTATACTATAATTCACAGGATTACTTTTGGGGGAGCGGCGGCGGGGAAGTATTCGCTTACATTGTTGACTTTGCAGCAAAAGAAACTTACTACGCGCATTTGTTCTCAGAGTCGAGAAGCCCTGTTGAGTTATTTTTGTCAAAAAATATTACAGCGCCGGAGTTGAAAAATTTCTTCGTATCAAGTTTTAAAAAAGATTATCCTAATTTTAGGCTTGTCTCTGAAGATGTTAGTTTAGAATTTTAGCTATCTGAGAGTTTTTATGAAAAAGTTTCGCCTTCGTTGATGATCTCAAAAAAAGTATTACTTGTTGTCTTTATTTTACTTAATATTCCAATTATTTGGGCTCAAAAGTACGAGCTTAAATCCATCAACTTTCAGGGTAATGAAGAAATTTCCTCATCAAGATTAAAAGATGTTATTCTATCCAAAGAATCTCCCATGTGGTTTTGGAAATTTCTCAATTCATTTTCCGGCCTCGGTGCAGAAGCAATAATGTTCGATTCTTCAAAAATTCCTTTTGATCTTGCAGCTTTGATGGAGTACTACAGAAATAGCGGTTATTTCGAGACCACCTTCCGATACAGATATGAACTTGATACTTCAAGTTTGGATGCGAACTTAATTTATATTGTTGATGAAGGAGAAAGGTCAAAATTCCGGGGCGTTTATTTATTCGGCTTATCTGAAATTCCGCAGCTTACTTACAATACTATTTTTCAAGAATATGCATCTAATGTGCCTGACTGGTATAACCAGAATACGGTGGAACAAGATATTAACTCTACGATTAAC
Organism: Ignavibacteriaceae bacterium; assembly: GCA_041739035.1. Classification (GTDB taxonomy): domain Bacteria; phylum Bacteroidota; class Ignavibacteria; order Ignavibacteriales; family Ignavibacteriaceae; genus XYD12-FULL-36-8. Next base: position 7,653 of record JBGSOQ010000338.1, read on the forward strand.
ACATTGTTAAATAACGGTTATATGAATGCACGATTTGATAGCACAGTAATTTTTCGGGATACGTCAGCAAATGCTGCAGATCTTAATGTTTATTTTTCAACCGGTAATCGATTAACAATTGATTCAATTTTAATTAATAAAAAAGGTGAGGGTGCCGATCTTGTTAGTGAAGAACTTCTGAGAAGAATTACTGGAATTGAACCAGGAGGTTTTTATAATCAGGAAGAGATAAGAAGAAGTCAAATAAGATTATATAGAACGGGCCTATTCAATTCTGTTATTTTGGCTGCAGAACAAAATGCGTCTTATAGTGATCGAGTTGATTTGAGACTTGACGGAAATATTAGTTATATGCATGAGCTTTCACCAGAAATTATCGTGAACAATCAGCAGAGCGCTTTTAATATAGGTTTGGGAGCTAATTTCATTAAGAAGAATTTTTTCGGCGAAGCGAGAAAATTGACCCTCAGTTCTTCGTTTGGTATTCAGGATATTTTTAATGTGGATTTTAAAAATTTGATTCAGCAATTTTCATTCAGGGATACAACATTGCTTGGATACGTTGATGCGAGGTTAAAAATCGAGCAGCCGTATCTTTTCGGAAAACCAATTTTTGGTACCTGGGAAAACTATGCAACAATTAAAAAACAAAAAGATTATAATATTACCTTTTATGGCTCTAAAATTTCATTTGAATTCGAACTTCCTAAATATACTTTAATAAATTACTTAAGCACCTATTATAACATCGAGCAGACAAAGGAAGTGTATCGTACTTTTAATGACAGTTTATCTTCAAAACTTGTTTCAACAATAGGGATTGATTTGGGAAGAAGCACGACTGATGATTTTTTATTTCCTACTAATGGATCAAATCTTTCGCTCCAAATTGAGGAGGCCAATGGTATTCCATATCTCGTATCAAGCATTTTTAATTGGAAATATGACGGTACAGTGTTTTACAAGCTTTTATTTACTGGGTCTGCCTATCAGGCGCTAGACCTTAAGCGAAATAATATTATCGCTCTTAAATTTAAGACTGGTTATCTTAATCCCTATGTTGGTGATTATAAAGGATTACCGATCAATCGAACATTTTATGCCGGTGGAAGTAACTCAGTGAGAGGTTGGAGGTCAAACGAGTTAGTCCCGAAAAATGCTCCTCAAGTTACAGGACTTCTGGTCAGAGGTGTAAATGTTAAGGGCGGTACTTTTCTTCTAGAAGGAACTTTCGAATATCGTTACAGATTTTTTCAAAATTTAGGAGTCGTAGGTTTTTTTGATTACGGAAACACTTGGATTGAGCCAACTGAGTTCAATTTTAAAGACCTGGCACTTGCGGTTGGAATGGGTTTTAGATACTACACTCAAATTGCTCCATTCCGGTTAGATTTTGGGTTTAAGTTGTACGATCCCAACGATAGGACCTTCATTTTCGGTAAACATCTATGGGATAATTTCGAATTTCATTTTGGCATTGGCGAAGCATTCTAGAACTCAAGTGGAACAATGTTTTTTTTGTTTCAAAGCATTAATTTGATTTAGCACTTCTGAGGGTAACTTCAAGAAAACGGATAATTTCTTAATAAAACTATATTGGTTTACGTCACAAAAAATTGTATTTTAAACCCCTTTTAAAGAGAATTTATGATAGTTAGCATGACCGGCTTTGGTAAAGGAAGAGCCGGAAATAAAAATCTTAGTGTCGAAGCTGAAGTCAAGAGCGTAAATAGTCGTTATTTAGATGTTTCCCTGCGAATTCCCTCGTCGTTGATGAATAAAGATTATGACATCAAGGAATTCATAAAATCTAAAGTAAAACGTGGAAAAGTCTTAGCTTCAATTCAAATCAAAAAAAATGGTTTAGAAGAAGAAAATTTGGTTTTAGACAGCGATAAGCTAAAATCATATCTATCGCTTCTTAAATCAGTTAAAAAGGCTGCAAAGATCTCCGAAAAAATTAAGCTTGAACACCTTTTGATCAACAAAGATATTTTGATCTCAAATAATTTTCTTATTTCCGATGTTGAATTTAATTTAGTAACTGAAGCGCTTAACCAAGCTCTTACCGAAATGGTTAACATGAAGGAAAAAGAAGGAAAAGAGTTATCAAAGGATCTTCATAAAAGAGTTGGGAACATTGAAAACAAGCTTAAGGAAATAGAGCAAGAAGCTCAGCAAAGTGTTCAAGAGTATTTTAATAAGTTCAAAGAAAAAATAAAATTATTGATTGAAAATATTGCTCAGTACAGCGATCGGCTAGAACTTGAACTAGCGATACTTGCTGAAAAAGCAGAGATAACGGAAGAATGTGTAAGACTTAGAAGTCACTTAAAATTTTTTATGAATAGTCTTGAAAATGATGTTGAACCGGGAAGGAAATTAAATTTTCTTTGTCAGGAAATGAACCGTGAAGCAAATACAATTTCATCTAAAACGGTCTCAACTTCCATTACACATAACACGGTTTTTATTCGTGAAGAAATTGAAAAAATAAGAGAACAAATTCAAAACATCGAGTGATTTTTGGAGAAGAAAAAAGGGAAAATTTTCGCAATTTCTGCTCCGAGCGGAACCGGAAAAACTACAATTGTAAAAAGAATGCTCGAAGAAATTCCGAATTTAGTTTATTCGGTTTCGGCAACAACCCGTAAAAAAAGAAGTAATGAAGTACACGGCTCAGATTATTTTTTCATTACTGAAAAAGAGTTCTTGGACAAAGTAAAAAATGAAGTATTTGTCGAATGGGAAAAAGTCTACGATTATTATTACGGCACTTTCAAATATTTTATTACTCAGAATGTTGATGTCGGCAAAAATATAATTGCAGAAGTGGATGTAAAAGGCGCTTTATCTCTTAAAAATATTTTCCCTGAAGCAATTTTAATATTTATTTCACCGCCGAGTTTAGAGGAACTAGTTGATCGGCTTACAAAAAGAAGAACTGAAACCGATTCCGATTTGCTGAAGAGAATTGAACGTGCTAAAATGGAATTGAGTCAAACAGATAAATTTGATCATTTAATTATTAATAATGATCTTGAAAAAGCGCTATCGGAAACAAAAAGTTTAATTTTATCAATTGTAAACAAGGAGTAAAAATGAAAATCAATCCTATCGATTTGAGAAGCTTAGATGAACATGCAAGTAATGTTTATGAGGCAATAATGGCAGCTTCCAAAAGAGCAAGACAGATTAATACCGAAAATAAAATTGAGTTCAATGCCCTGTTAAGTACAATTCCGCAGACTCAGAGCGAAGATGAAAACGAAGATTTAGATAATCCTGCTCAATTAAAAATATCTTTAGATTTCGAGAAAAAGCTTAAACCGCATCAGCAAGCTCTTAAAGAATTACTAGACGGCAAGATTGAGTTCGAGCTAAGAAAAATCTAGTACTTTGATCCTATTTAACAGTTTTTAAACTATTCAATCCTAAAAAAATATATGCACAATGATATTTTCTCCGGAAGGAAAATTATTCTTGGAGATACCGGCGGGGGTATTGCTGCATATAAATCTTGTTTCCTGGTTAGAGAATTAGTTAAAAGAAATGCTGAAGTAAGAGTTGTTATGGCTACTTCGGTAGTTGAATTTATTTCACCGCTCACTCTTTCGACACTTTCAAACCACAAAGTTCTCGTTAATGCATATCCACTTTTATCTAAGCTTCAATCGGCAAATAAAATTGTACCAGAAATTATTAATGAATAACTCAGTTCGTTCAGAAGTAATTAAAACGCTAAAAGATCAAAAAGAAATTTTTGGTGATGAACTATTTATTCCCGACATGTTTCAAACTAAAATTGTAACAGAGAAAGTGAATAGAGTAAAAGCGGATGTTGAACTGGAATTGTTTTCTGGTAATAAAGAAAATTGGGAAACTACTAAGAACCTCGAGGATCTAAATAGATTAATATGTAATTGTGCAAAATGCGATCTTCACAAAGGGCGGAATAAATTTGTTTTCGGAGTCGGAAATCCCAGAGCAAATGTACTTTTAATTGGTGAAGGACCCGGAGCAGAAGAGGACAAGCAAGGCGAGCCATTTGTAGGCAGAGCCGGCAAGCTGCTTAATGATATTCTGAAAGCAATTAATTTTACACGCGAAGAAGTTTACATTGCAAATGTGGTTAAATGCAGACCTCCGGGAAACAGAACTCCGCTTCCTGAAGAAATGGAATCTTGCATGCCGTATCTTATAAAACAAATTGAATTGATCAAACCCAAGTTGATTTTGTGTCTTGGACTTGTTGCTGCAGGTGCAGTATTGAAGAAGAAAGATTCTCTTGGTAAAATGAGAGGTAAGATTTTTGAGTTTAATAATATTAAAGTCATGGTAACATATCATCCAGCTGCTCTGTTAAGAAATCCTAATTTTAAAAGAGGGTGCTGGGAAGATGTGCAAGCTTTTAGAAAATTGTATGATGAGATGAAGTAAAAAACTTCTCCCAATTTTACTCTCCTTATTGAAGAGAGGGACGAAGGGAGAGGTCAATAAATTGATTATTATCCAAAACATTTACATTTTCCATTGTAGATATTTAAACTTATAAATGGCTAAAACTAAAAAGACATATAACGCATCAACTCAAGTAATACCTGCTGATGTAAAACCACCCGCAGCGCCGGAGATAGAAGCATCAATTCTCGGCGCAATGCTGATTGAAAAGGAAGCTGTGCCGAAAGCAATCGAGCTTTTAACTCCGCAAAGCTTTTACCTCAAAGAACACCGCTTGATTTTTGAGGCAATGCAATCACTCTTTGAGGCTGGAGAACCAATTGATACTGTAACAGTTTATGAAGAGTTGAAAAAGAGAAATCAAGTTGAGGAAATTGGCGGTGCAGTTTACCTAAGCAAGATGTCGCAGAACATTTCTTCTGCTGCGAATGTTCAGTATCATGCCAAAATAGTTTTAGAAAAAGAAATCTTACGCGGATTAATTTCAAGCGCTCATGAAATTGCAAGCACTGCTTATTCCGGCAATGAAGATGCGTTTGATCTTTTAGATGAAGCCGAAAGAAAAATATTTGCAATCACTGAAGCACATCTAAAAAAATCCTATGTTGGAATGGATAAAGCGGTGAGGGAAGCGTTTGAGTATATCGAAGCATTGCATTCAAAATCAAATAGAAAATTTTCTGTTCCAACCGGTTTTTATGAATTGGATGATTTGCTCGGTGGTTTCCAAAAATCTGATTTGGTGATTATCGCCGCAAGACCCTCAATGGGAAAAACAGCTTTTGCACTATCTGTTGCACGTAATGCGGCAGTTGAGCACAAGATTCCGGTGGGCATTTTCAGTTTGGAAATGTCAACAATGCAGCTTGTCATTCGCTTGCTTTGTGCAGAAGGAAGATTGAATGCGCATTTAGTCCGAACGGGTAAACTGCCGCTTGAAGAAGGAAACAAGCTTAGCAAGAATGCGCACAAGCTAATTGAAGCACCAATTTATATTGATGACACTCCCGCGCAATCGGTTCTTGAGATACGGGCAAAAGCTAGAAGATTAAAAGCTGAAAGAGATATCGGAATGATAGTGATAGATTATCTTCAGCTTATGCAGGGACCCGCAAACGCTGAGAGCCGTGAAAGAGAAATTTCTCATATTTCCCGATCTTTAAAATCCTTAGCAAAGGAATTGAATATTCCTGTTCTTGCGTTGGCTCAGCTTAACAGAGGTGTGGAAGCTCGTACGGACAAGAGGCCTTTGCTTTCTGATTTGCGCGAATCTGGTTCAATTGAACAGGATGCTGATGTTGTTCTATTTTTATCAAGACCGGAAGTATATGGTTTCGAGGTTTGGCCTGGCACTCAAGAAGCATGTAAAGGTGCTGCTGAAATAATAGTCAGCAAGCAGCGAAATGGACCTACAGGTGATGTTAAATTAGCTTTCATAAAAGAATATGCGCGGTTTGAAAATCTTGCACATGCAAGACAAATTGCTGAATATTCAGGCGTTGAAGCTGAAGAAGATATTATTTGATCAATTAAAAATTAGAAATGAAAAATTAAAAATGAACAATTTAAAGGTTTTTCTTTTTGTAATAAGTTTTTCTGTCCTAATTATTGCTCAAGTTTACAATGATCTGGATGTTGGGATTTGCAATTCTAAATTCGAGTTAGCAGTTAAGGAAAATCTTGCTGATAAACCAATCAGTGAAATCATCTCCGAAATTGGAAAGAGTTTTCTAGGAACCAAATACGAAGCATTCGCTATTGAGAAGGAAGATAAGGAACAACTTGTTATTAATTTAACGGGTTTGGATTGTACAACATTCTTAGAAAATACTCTAACACTATCCCGTTGTGTTAAAGGTAAAAAATATTCTTTTGAAGATTATCTGAATGAACTTACTTTTATTCGTTACCGCGATGGAAAAATTGATGGCTATCCGTCCCGGTTGCACTATTTTTCTGATTGGATTTTTAACAACACGAAAAAGGGATTAGTTAAAGATGTTAGTAAGGAAATTGGCGGTAAACCTATTAAGTTCAACGTCTTTTTCATGTCCAAAAATCCTGATAAATACAAGCATTTAAGTGAGTCACCTGAGTTTGTTCCGATCATTGCGAAGCAAGAAAAGGATATTAATAAAAGGGAGTATTATTACATTCCGAAAGCAAAAGTCGAAAAAATTGAAAGTAAAATTCATAACGGGGATTTAATTGCAATAACAACAAACCTTAAAGGCTTAGATATTGGTCACGTAGGCATTGCAGTTAAAGAAGATGATGGGCGGATTCACTTTATGCATGCACCATTAGCTAGTTCAAAAGTTCAAATTTCAGAAAAACCTCTGCCGGAATATCTTGCTGCAATTAAAAAACATACGGGGATAATAATCTTAAGACCACAATAATAGAAGGCAAGTGAGACTCATCTTAAAGGTGAAACTTGGTTGGTTGAATTTTTGCCATCTTACAATTTTACTGATTCTTATCTCCACATAACAACCAAAAGTTCACAAAAGAAATCTATACCTCATTGTAACTTCTTTACCGATATTTAAATACTGACCAAATTCTTACATCTTGTAATAAACATGTATCATATTCGAACTCAACATGTCTCATCTTGAAGTGCATGAATGATCAATAAGTTAGTATAGAAATTGCTTGGTATTTGCAGTAATTCATGACGAGTAATTTTGTCCTTTTACTCAATTCAAACTAATATCAGATCATAAATAAATATTGGGAGGTTTTAATTGAAGTTTATTACTGTAAACCCTAACTGGATTCAAATTCAGAAATCATTTTTCATCCTTTCATTTATAGTTTTGAGCAATCACATAATTGCACAAACTGCATCGAGAAACAGCAGTAATCTTAATAAACTTAATTATGTGTCGAACTTTCGCGCAATTCAAACAGAGATGGAAAATTATTGGGAAACACAAAATGTTAAAGATGGTTATCTATCTAAAGACGGAGTTAGGAGCAAAGTACCCAATTGGAAGCTGTATAAACGCTGGGAGTATTATTGGGAGCAAAGAGTGAATCAAAACACCGGAGAATTTCCAACTACTAATTCAGCTATTGAGTACGAAAAATATCTTCAAAGCCAAAAAAGTCTTAATAAAACAACTTATAATGAAAGCTGGACTAACCTCGGAACAAATGCTTCAGGCGGAGGCTATGCCGGACTTGGAAGAATTAATTGTATAGCATTCCACCCAACAGATGCAAATACATTTTGGGTTGGAAGTCCTTCCGGAGGTATTTGGAAAACAACTAACGGCGGGACGAATTGGACTATACTAAATAATAACCAGACTGTGCTTGGTGTAAGTGATATTGCTGTTGATTATACGAATACGAATATTTTATACATTGCTACAGGCGATAGAGACGGTGGAAGTATGTGGTCTCTAGGGGGCGGACAGGGAAATGATAATAATAGTGTTGGAGTTTTAAAATCTACTGATGGCGGAACAAGCTGGAATACTACAGGGTTATCATTTACCGCAAGTCAAATTAAAAAAGTTACACGCCTCCTAATACACCCAACTAATAATGCAATACTTTTTGCAGCTGTTTGGGATGGTAACACCACAACTTCAGGAATCTATAAATCTACTAATTCTGGAGCAACCTGGGTACAGAAAACCAATAATTTGTGGATTGATATGGAATTTAAACCCGGTGATCCAACTATTATGTGCGCCTCTAGTTCTGGATATACTGGTACGTATATTAATCGTTCAATCAATTCGGGTGAAACCTGGACGATACTCGGAGCACCAACACCTGTAGCTACAGGTGGGAGAAGAGGCGAAATAGCTGTTACGCCAAATAATCCTACAGTCGTTTACTTACTTGCCGCCAACAGTGGTGGTGGAGTTGATGGTGTTTATAAGTCGGTGAATAGTGGGGCAAGTTTTGCAAAGGTGAATACAAATTCTGTTACCCAGCCAGGTATGTTAGGCTATTATACTGATGGCAGAGCTCCTGCTACTGGACAAGGTTCATATGATTTGTGTATTGCCGCCGATCCTAATAATGCAAACATTGTTTTTATCGGAGGAATCACAAATTGGAAATCAACTGATGGTGGTGTTAGTTGGAATCCAAATAATCATTGGACAAGTTATAATGGGACCCCACCATTTGATTATAATACATCCAGTGTGACTGAGGTGCATGCCGATAAACATGCGCTAGCTTATCAAAACGCCACCTCAACTCTTTTTGAAGGTAATGATGGTGGTATTTATAAAACTACAAACGGCGGAACTGCCTGGACAGATTTATCAAATGGATTGGTTATAAGCCAAATTTATCGAATTGGAATTTCGCAGACGGACGCGAATGTAATTTTAACTGGATTACAAGATAACGGTTCAAAAAAATATGTCGGTGCATTAAATACCTGGGTTGATGTAACCGGCGGCGATGGAATGGAATGTATAGTTGATTTCAATAATGCAACAACCTATATGTATGCCACATACGTTAGGGGAGAAATTTATAGAAACAGTAATGGATTTAGCACTGATGTTACAACTACAATTAGCGCTAATATTCCTGGTGGTCAACCAACTGGAGCTTGGGTTACTCCGTATATTATGAATCCAACTAACGCTTCAAATCTTTTTGCAGGATATGATAAAATATGGAAAACTACAGACCGAGGAAATACATGGACAAGCGCATCCCAAGTATTAAGCTCGGTTGATAAACTGCGTTCGCTTGCAATAGCTCCATCTAATGCAAGTGTGCTTTATACAGCAGATAGAACTAACATGTGGAAAACCACAGATGGCGGCGCAACAAATTGGTCGACAATTACATTACCAGTTAATCCAAATTATTTAACTTATATCGCAGTTAAAAATAATGATCCTAATACTGTCTGGATAACTTATGGTGGCTTCACTGATGGTTCAAAGGTCTATCAATCAACTAACGGCGGTACTTCGTGGACAAACATTTCAGCAGGGCTTCCTAATCTTCCTGTAATGTGTATTGTTCATTACAAAACGGCTACGGACCGCGATGTCTTATTTGTCGGCACTGATGTTGGCGTGTATGTAAAAGATGGAACCAATAACTGGGCACCATATAATACCGGACTGCCTAATGTAGTTGTGACCGAATTGGAAATATTGTATACCGGTGGAACAAATAAACTGCGAGCAGGCACATATGGCCGTGGCTTATGGGAAACCAATATTGATGCTGCACTTCCGGTTGAGTTCTCTTCGTTTACAGGTTCATTCAATAATAATTCAGTTACTCTTAAATGGACCACTGAGACTGAAACCAATAATTATGGCTTTGATGTTGAAAGGAAAAGTAAAAACAATGAAACAGAAGAATGGGCAAAAATAGGCTTTACAAACGGCAGCGGAAATTCGAACTCTCCAAAAAATTATTCTTTTGAAGATAAAAACATTAACTACGGAACATATTGTTACCGTTTGAAGCAGATAGATAATAGTGGGCAATTTAAGCATAGCGATATAGTTGAAGTGTTTACCGGCACAGCTCCAACGATATACGCGCTTAGACAAAATTACCCAAATCCGTTCAATCCCTCTACAACTATTAAATATCAGATTCCGAAGAGCGGATTGGTACAGCTTAAAATATTTAATTTGTTGGGCAGCGAAGTAGCTTTGTTGGTTAATGAGGTAAAAGCTGAGGGTGAATATTCAGTCAACTTTGATGCGAGCAATTTACCGAGCGGGGTTTATTTGTATAAACTGCAATCCGGTAAGTTTGTTGAAACTAAGAAGTTAATGCTGCTTAAATAAATTCTTCAAGTGAGACTCACTGTAAAAGTGAGTCTTACTTTTCTACTAGTAATTTCTTACTTACACAAACCTTCTCAAACACTCGCATGAAATTGCCGCCAAGAATTTTCTCGACATCTTGCTGAGAATAGCCTCGTTCTAAAAGTTTTAGTGTGAGTGCAGGAAATTTAGTCACATCCTCCAATCCAACAGGGGTAACTTCTATTCCGTCAAAATCAGAACCGATAGCTACATAATCAATTCCAACAAGATTTTTTAGGTAATCAATATGCTGTATTACATTTTCGATGTATGCAGTTCCGGTTGTTAAAAAGGGCGGATAAAAAACTACGCCGATTACACCGCCAGAGTTTGCGATAGCTTTAATCTGATCATCGTTAAGATTTCGATAATGATTTCTCAATGCTCTAACTCCTGAATGCGTTGCAACAATTGGATTTTTAGTTACCTCGAGAATATCTTGAATAGTTTTTATGCCTGTGTGTGAAATATCGATTATTACTCCGAGTGAATCCATTAATTTTATAACTGATCTTCCAAATTCAGATAATCCTTTTGTGGCAGAAAGTGGATCAGCAGCGGAAGTTGCCCAGCTTGTGCTATTATTCCAGGTGATAGTCATGTATCTCATTCCAGTGTTGTAAAGATTAACGAGGTTATCCAAATTATTTTCAATCGAGTGTCCGCCTTCAACTCCAAGTACAGCAGCAATCTTACCCTCATTGTTGAGATTAAGAGCTTCCTCAAGACTTCTCGCTTGACCAATTGTGTTTGGATTAAGAGATATTTCATTATTAAAAATATTTATCAGAACTTCAGTTGCATCGTAATAAAGAGTATCTGGAAATTGTCTGTAATCAATCCAATCAGCAAAAAATTGTACATCTACACCGCCTTTTTGCAATCGCGGAATATCGGTGTGATGTGTCGTATGTATTGTGCCTAAGTGATATGCAGGTTCGCCAGCCATTACTTCAAGAACATCATTATGAAGATCAATTAATGTGGCATTGGAATGAATTGTAACTAACTGAGTTGTAAAATATTCACCGCCGGTTATTGCAGCATTAATTGTTTGAGATAGATAAGCAAATTTTGAAATTGTAAATGAAGCTTGTATCGAAACTGATTTGTTCGCACTAGATTTCTGAAGT
>JBGSOQ010000353.1:0-1690 GCA_041739035.1 Ignavibacteriaceae bacterium
ATTCCCACATATATAAAACTATGACAGAGACTTTTTAAAGCATAAACAGTAAACATCAGAAAGATTCATTTATTTTTGTACCGGAGGCCGGACTCGAACCGGCACCTGGTGTGAGCCAGACTGGATTTTGAGTCCAGCGCGTCTACCAATTCCGCCACTTCGGCAAAAGAACAAAAAAAATCTGATTACTTTTTTCTTACTATACTAAGAATTTCATTCGGCACCTGGTGTGAGCCAGCCCAACCTAGAAGGTTGGTAAACCTACCATAGTGTTAGGTAAACTGAATTTTGAGTACAGTTTATCTACCAATTTATCAACCGAAGGCTGATTCCGCCACGTCAGCTTAATCACAATTCAAAAATAAATCTAATGACTTAGATACACAAATGAATTCACAGAGAACTACGCTACTTTATCAATTTCGAGGGTATGATCATTATGCTCTATACTTAAAAGAAATTGTGCTTTTGGATTTTTCTCTTTTGCACGCTCAAGTGAATACTGAGATTCAGCTATATAAATTAAGTTCTTATTCTTATCTAAAAACAAATTGTTGGACCACAAACTCTTCAAGCTTTCAATATCACTCTCTTTTTCATATTTCACCCAACATGCTTTGAACGATGGATAATTTATGAACTCACAGATTGCACCAAACTCATGCAGCAATCTGAATTTTATTACATCAAATTGAAGCTCACCATAAACACCAATTACCTTTCGGTTGCCCTGATTCTGAGTGAAAAGCTGTGCCAATCCTTCATCGGTTAGTTGATTAATTCCCTTTTCAAGCTGTTTTGATTTGAACGGATCAGTGTTCCTAAGTTCGCGAAATATCTCTGGTGAGAAGCTTGGTATGCCTTTATACATGAAAGCATCTCCTTCAGTGAGTGTATCGCCAATTTTGAATGTTCCTGAATCATAGAGCCCAATAACATCACCGGCATAAGCATCATCAACAATACTTTTTGTTTTTCCCATGAAGGTTGCCGGACTTGAAAACTTGAGACTACGTTTAAGCCGTACATGATGATAAAATTTGTTGCGCTCAAATTTACCGGAACATACACGAAGAAATGCGATTCTATCACGATGTTTGGGATCAATGTTCGCGTGAATTTTAAAAACAAATCCACTAAAGTTTTTGTTATCTGGCTGGACGAAACCACTTGTAGTTTCGCGAGGTACGGGAGAAGGTGCAATATCGATAAAAGTATCAAGAAGTTCCTTAACACCAAAGTTATTAAGTGCGCTGCCAAAAAATGCTGGAGCTTGTTCTCCGTGCCTGTATTTCTCGATATTAAAATCATCATAAATACCATTCACAAGATCAATATCATGCTTTAATTTTTCTGCCGCTTCACCGAACATCTCATGTAGTTCAGGATCATCAATTGAATTAAAAACTTTTACTTCCTCCTCCACCTGCTGTTTGTTCGAATGAAAAAAGGCAAATCTATTTTTGTAAATACTATAAACACCTCTAAAGGATATTCCTTTTCCCATCGGCCAGCTTAAGGGTCTAACATGAATGCCTAATTTTTGTTCAAGTTCATCGAGAAGCTCAATCGGTTCCTTCCCTTCCCTATCCAACTTATTAATGAAAACAATTACTGGTGTGTTTCTCATTCTGCAGACTTGCATAAGTTTTTCGGTTTGTTCCTCAACACCTTTTACGCTATCAATTAC
>JBGSOQ010000360.1:0-6135 GCA_041739035.1 Ignavibacteriaceae bacterium
GCAATAATTTTCATAATTTCTGCATACTATCTACCGTCCTACGGTCAACTGAATGCTGAAGGATTGAAGTTTGGATTGCAGTTTAATGGTTTACTGCCATTTGATGATTTCTACAACCAAAAAGGATTTTCGGATTCCTATCAATTCTCTTACCTTGCAAGAGGTTTCCTTAGATTTGATCTAACAAAGAAAATTCAAGCTGAAGTGGGTGGCGGTTACGGGCAGTATCAAGGTAAAGATTTTGCGGATTTATATAAAGTCCCCGCCAGCAAATATCAGACCGAGATTATTCCGATTGATATTAGATTTTTATTGAGTTTTGCTGAATCTGAAAAATGGAGTCCATATATTTTCGTTGGCGGTGGTGCGTTGAACTACAAAGTAAAATATTATAATAGCCCGAATGCTTATGATTTTCAAAATCCACAGGAAACTGTAAAAGAAAAAGGCTGGGCTGCATTCATTCCTGTTGGTTTAGGAACCCGAATTAAGTTGGCCGAGACTGTATTATTTGAAATTCAGGCCAACTTTACTTACGCATTTACAGAAGATTTAAATCATTACAAAATTGGTGGAACCCCGGATGATGCCTATGCAGGTCTTGGTTTAGGTCTCACATTCCAGGGTGATAGAGGAACTTCTGATGATGATAAAGACGGGTTGATGAAGAAGGAAGAAAAAGTTCTTGGTACCGATCCTAACAATCCTGATACAGATGCTGACGGCTTACAAGACGGTGAAGAGGTTAATAAATACAAAACTAATCCATTAAAAGCAGATACTGATGCTGATGGATTAACCGACGGTGATGAAGTTCTGAAGTATAAGACCGATCCTATAAAATCAGATAGTGATGGTGATGGTTTGAATGATAAAGATGAATTAATGCAATACAAAACCGATCCGTTGAAAACTGACACCGATGGTGATAGTTTAAATGATGCAGATGAAATAAATAAATACAAAACCGATCCATTAAAGGCTGATACTGATGGTGACGGCTTGAATGATGGTCAAGAAGCAAATAAATATAAAACCGATCCATTAAAAGTTGACACTGATGGTGATGGCTTAAAAGATGGTGAAGAAGTAACCGGCTTCAAAACTGATCCTTTAAAGAAGGATACAGATGGAGGCACAGTTGATGACGGAGTTGAACTAAAGAGAGGAACAAATCCGCTTGATGCTACAGATGATGTAGTAAAGATAGGTGTACCTATAGTTCTTGAAGGTATTACTTTTGCTACCAATAAATCTGATGTCACTCCTGAATCGGAAAAAGTTCTGATGGGTGCTCTTAAAACATTACAGATGCATTCTGATATCTTAGTTGAGATAAGCGGCCATACCGATAATGTCGGCAGCAATAGTTCAAATCAAAAACTTTCACAGCGCCGAGCTGATGCAGTTAAAGCATGGCTTGTTGCAAAAGGAATCGCTCCTGATAGAATATCTGCTGTTGGTTATGGTGAAGAGAGTCCAAGAGTAGCAAATGATACATCAGAAAACAAGAGAATGAACAGAAGAATTGAGTTCAAACGAACTAAATAATTTGATCTTAATATGATAATAGGGTGTCTTCGGACACCCTTTATTATTTTAAAAGTTGATGGGATTGAATTATGATAGGTATTGAGGAAAAATTATCAACTAGAAATATATTATTCTCGTCCAAAGGGATTAACTCTTTTTTCATCCTCTTGCGCGATTGATTTGTCCTAATCCCTCTTATAGCTTGTATTGTGCGTAAAAAAGTGATTGTACTGTTTGCTTATACTGTAGGAGGTAAAATACTGCTTTAGGAACAATCAATTTAGGCCTTAAATAAATTTAGAAAATAATAAAAGGAGTTCTGGTTATGAAAAATTTTCTATTGTTTGCATTGGTTATGGGTATGGTAGTAATCTTAACAAAGCCAATTGCCGCGCAAGACCATGGATTTGGGATGGGGCTAATTTTAGGTGAACCAACCGGTGTGAGCGCAAAACTGTGGACTTCAAAGCAAAATGCTTTTGATTTTGGTCTTGGTGTATCTCTTGGCGGCGACCGGATTAAATACAAAGGTGACTACGATAGAACTGGCCGCATACATTTTCACATGGATTATCTATGGCATTCATTTAATGCAATAAGTTCAACCGAAAGATTTCCTCTCTATTACGGCATTGGAGCCAGGTTCAATAGTGGTGCAAATTATGAATCGTCAGTAGGTATTAGAGGCGTATTTGGTATAGCATGGTTCCCGCATTCAACTCCAATTGATGTATTCCTTGAGTTGGTGCCTGTGTTCCAAGTTACTCCGCTTACCGGTTTAGGTATTGATGCCGGGCTGGGTATAAGATATTTCTTTGAATAAGAGAAAATAATTGTGGATAATTTATCAAGTTATATTTTTAATAATTAAAGGAGAAACAAAATGAAAAATTTAAAAGGTATAATATTAATTTCAACTTTAGCCGTATCTATTTTTATTTACGGTTGCGGTACAAGTAATGCTGTAAAAGGAGGAGTTATAGGTGGAGTTGGCGGTGGAGTGGTCGGAGGAGTTATTGGTGATCAGTTAGGAAACACAGTTCTGGGCGCAATAATTGGTGCAGCTGTTGGCGGAACTGCCGGTGTTCTGATTGGAAGTTATATGGATAGGCAAGCCGAAGAAATGCAGAAGGATATTGAAGGTGCAGATATAGAAAGAGTGGGGGAAGGTATAAAAATAACTTTCGATTCTGGGATTTTATTTGAAACCAATTCTGCAACTCTGCAAGCTGAAGCCAAAACGAATATTTCTAAGCTTGCTACAATTCTTGCCAAATATCCTGATACAAATATTCTTGTAACCGGGCATACGGATTCCGATGGTGCAGACGAGTACAATCAAATACTATCCGAAAAAAGAGCTAAGTCAGTTTCAGATTATACAATGGGAAAAGGAATTAATTCCTCAAGATTTTCAATTATTGGGTTAGGTGAAAACGAACCAGTAGCATCAAATGAAACAGTTGATGGAAAGCAGCTTAATAGAAGAGTTGAGATTGCAATTTTTGCAAATGAAGATCTTAAAGAAGCAGCTGAAAGAGGAGACCTTAAGTAGAAATCTTGCTAATTTATAAGAAAAAAGCTGATTCTAGCTAAGCAAAATGTTAATTCATGGCTGGGATTTAGTTCCCAGCCAGCATTTTAACACAGTAATGATGCTTATAAATGTGTTTATTATTAAAAAATAATTTCGGATTGGCTTCAATATGCGGAGCCAAGTAAATTAGAAGTGTGAACAGTGATTAACATGTTTTATTGTAGTCCAATTCTTTTCAAGTTTTCCATCGCCTCTAATTTTTAGTACTATTTTTCCATCATCATCATAATAATTTTTACTGAAATATGAATTAATTTCTAATCGCTTGCGATATCGTTATCAAAAAAAATTTATTAGTGCGAAAACTTGTTTTTACTTAAATTTATTTATCCTTAATATTTTGAGAACCGACATGAAAATTCTCAATATTTTCTTATTGTTATTCTGCAATGTATTTTCTCAAACCCAAGATAACCAGGAATATCCTCCTGTAGATTATCCTTCAAATTATGAATCATCGCTGAACCTTGTCTACTCTTCAATTAATGGATGGGAAGGTAAATTGGATATTTATTTTCCTTATAAAACAGAAAAGCCAGTTCCCTTGGTAATTAATATCCACGGCGGGGGCTGGAGGAAGGGTGTTAAAGAATCCCAGCGTGACTTTAAAATATTTTTTGATATGGGATGGGCTGTTGCAAATATTTCTTATCGCTTATCCGGGATTGCTAAAGCACCCGCAGCTATTGTTGATTGTAAGAATGCATTAATATTTTTAGTAAATAACTCTGAAAAATTTAATATCGATCCTCTTAAGATTATCACTATTGGTGGATCTGCAGGCGGTCACTTAGCTTTGATGACTGGGTTATTACCGGATGAAAATGATTTTGAAGGTGTACTCGCTCTTAACAAAGAATACAAAGTCAAAGCAATTATAAATAAATATGGCATTACAGATATTCAAGATATTCTATCTCAGCACAATCGACGTGAGTTCGCAGTCGAATGGATTAAAGGGTCTGAATCTGATACGGTTTTCCTAAAGTCGATCTCACCCATTTATTATGTTAATGAAAGCAGCCCAGCGGTGCTTACGATACATGGTGATGCCGATCCAACAGTGCCTTATCAGCAAGCAATTATTCTCCATGAAGCACTTGATCAATTCCAGATTGAGAATAGTTTGGTGACAGTACCGAACGGAAAGCATGGCAAGTTTTCATCAGATGAGAACAAAAAAAATAAAATAATCATAGGAAATTTCTTACTAAAAGTTATAGACGACTAATTAAAAATATAACAGAGCAAAACAGAAATTCCTCATCGATCTCTGTACTTTTCTATCGTTCTTTCTCTCCAAGAAAGCAAATCTCAATATAAGTGTTTAAAAATAATCTTGCTTTTTCTGAGTAAATTCGAATGAAATTGTAAATATTGAAAATTTTTCTTGACAGCTAATCCTATAATATGTATGTTGTCCTACAAGTTTATAGATCTTTATTCTTAAATCTATTTCTTCAACCTGTCTAGCAAAGTAAGGGCTAAGTCTTGTGAAGCTAAAAATTAAGAATTCAAAAATAAAAATGGTATGTAATGGATAGATTTTTACATACTGAAGTCCTCATTTTCAAATTCCTCCCATTCGATTCATCCAGCACTCAACTCAAGCTAAAATTAATATTCAATAAATTTCTATCGGTTAAATCCGGAGAACCAATATGACTTTTAAAAAAATTCTAACCATCGTATTTATTGCTGTAATAGGATTAGCTAGTTATACACTTGCCGGTGATGCGGGTAAGCTTGCCGGGAAAATAACTGATAAGACTAGTTCAGAACCACTAATCGGTGCAAACATAGTTATACTTTCAAAGTGGGTTGATGACAGAGAAGTCAAACTCGATTATACAATGGGTGCAGCAACCGATTTTGAGGGTGAATTTTACATTTTAAATATTCAACCAGGATTATACAGCGTTAAAGCTTCGTATGTTGGTTATCTGCCGGAAATACAAACCAAAGTTGAAATTTATGTAGATAAAACAACGAGAATTAATTTTCAGCTTTCGTCACAGGTGGTTACATCAGACGAGGTACTGGTTGTTGGATATAAAAAAGGGGATGTTGAAAGCGATTTGACCGCAACGAAAAACACTTATAATGTAGGTAAAATTGAATCCTTACCGGGTGTTAATGATATTGGCGATATAATAAGTTTACAAGCCGATGTATCGGATGGACACTTTCGTGGTGGACGTTCGGGAGAATCACTTTATTTAATTGGTGGATCATCCATAGTTAATCCGCTAAATAATTCAACCTCTTTCGAACCAATGACTCTCGCATTTCAGCAGGTTGAGGTTTATACCAGCGGCTTCAGCGCCGAATACGGCAACGTGCAATCTGGGGTTATAAATATGGTAACGAAAGAGGGGACAAATGAGTGGGAAACGAGAGCGAATATTTCTTCAACAAACGCATATTATAAAACATGGGGCGGCAGCGTATATGATGCGAGGAATAATTATTACTTTACTTTAATGAATAACCCGGAAGAATGGCTAAACGGAATTGATCCAGCTTCTGGAAAAATATTGTGGGGACATTTCGGACTTAATTTTCCAGAAAATTATTTGCCCCCGCTGCCTATAAGATTTCCCCCTCCTCCACCATTATCACATGAAGATTCACTGAGAACAGCAGAACTTGTAAGATCCCTTTGGCTGCAATCTGTAAAGGATGTTGGTTTAGAATATGATAAACCGGATTACAGGGTTGATTTATCTATAAGTGGACCTTTAGCTAAAAATGCAGCTATATTTATTGCAACAAGACTAAATTCAGCTAATCCAGTACTACCTTCCTCCGAGCCGGATATTCAAAGACAAGTAATTAGTCAAATTGTCTATCGACAATCAAGTAGCAACAAGTTCAAATTAAATATTAATTACAACGATCAAACTAGAAATGAATTTGATGATGACTTTTTCAGGTATTTCGAAAGAGTTTTCAATGTAAACATAAATACGAATCGTACTTATCAATATGGACTAGAGTGGAAT
>JBGSOQ010000423.1:0-3144 GCA_041739035.1 Ignavibacteriaceae bacterium
TACCGGTTATTTATTTAACTGCCTATGCAGATGAAAAAACAATTCAAAGTGCAAAGTTAACTGATCCCTCTGGTTACATAATGAAACCATTCGATGAAAGAAGTCTCCATTCCTCAATAGAAATTGCGCTTTACAAGCACAAGACAAATATGAAGTTAAAGAAAAACGAAGAACGATACCGTGCATTGGTCGAATTATCTCCTATTGCAATTGGTATACATTCGGAGGGAAAAGTTGCATATGTGAACTCCGCTGCATTAAAATTATTCGGAGCAAAATCTGAACAAGAATTGATTGGTAAGCCGATAATGGATTTAGTATTTCCGAGTTTTAGAGACCTGGTACAGGAAAGGGTTAAGCGAGCAACCGTGGATAAGGAAAATCTGGAAGCTATTGAAGAAAAATTACTCAGATTAGACGGAAAAGAGCTTGATGTCGAAGTAACTGCAATACCCACTGAATTTGGAGGAAAGGATGCTGTTCAAGTTGTAATAAGAGACATTAACGAGGTTAAGAAAAAAGAAAGAATCCACCAAACGACCGTCAAAATTTTACAATCGGTGAATTTGTCACAATCTTTAGATCAACAATACAGTTACTTACATAAAACTTTAATGGATTTCATCGAAATTAAAAATGTTTGTTTTGCTTTTTATGACAAAATAACAAATAGGATTTCTTTTCCTTATTTTAATGATGAGTTTGATGAAAAACCGCGTCCACGACCATTCGAGAAGGGGTTGATTGAGAATACAATTAAATCAGCAAGAACACAGTTGTTAAGTAAAATTGAAATTCAAAAATTAGTAAAGGAAAATCTAGTTTCTCTGAACGAAAAACTACCCAAAATGTGGATGGGTGTTCCGCTTCCGTTAAATGAAAATTTAACTTTAATCCTTGTTTTTAAAGAATACGTAAATGAGAATTATTTAAGTGATAAGGAACTTGAATTAGTTAATGCAATTAGCCTGCCTCTAACTCGCGCGCTCGAAAGAAAAATGATTGAAGAAGAAAAAAAGGATACATTGGAAAAATTAGAGGAACTGAATCAAACTAAAGACAATTTTTTCTCAATAATTTCACACGATCTTAGAAGTCCATTTGACTCAATTCTAGGCTTTACAGAGATTTTAATGAATGAATTTGAAGAGTTAACAAAAGAGGAATACAAGCTTTATTTGGATTCTCTTTATCAAACAAGTAGGCACATTTATAGTCTACTTAATAATTTATTACAATACTCAAGATTTCAACTTGGGAAAACTGAATTTGTTCAGAAATCAATAGTGTTAAGTAAAATAATTGATAAAAACATTGAAATATTAGCTGGCGTTGCATTAAAAAAGGAAATCACAATAGTCAATCAATCGAAGAGTGAAATTGTTGTTTTTGCTGATGAAGAGATGCTTAACTCTATTTTTCTCAACTTGATGACTAATGCCATTAAATTTACACACAGAAATGGTGAAATAATTATTTCCACCGTTAAGCAGAAAGGTTTTGCAAAGACTACAGTTCAAGACAATGGCATTGGAATGGAAGAAAATACCCTAAAGAAAATTTTCAAATTGGACAGAAAAAAATCAACTCCGGGCACTGAAAACGAAACAGGCACTGGCTTAGGTCTTTTAATTGTGAAAGAATATGTAGAAAAACATGGTGGATCTATCACTGTCACTAGCAAACCATCCGAAGGAAGCAAATTTGAATTTACTTTACCATTAGATTCAAAAAATTCTTTCAATTCGAAATGAAATAAGGTGTATAAACCAAGTCAATTTTGAATCAAATAAAAAGATTCTTCAAAAATTCGTTGTTTTTTGTTAAAAATGTCACTTTTTAAAGCACTCCGATTCTTGACTTTTCAGCATATATTGAGCATATTTTGCAGCCATGAAGAAGGATTTTGTCCTTAAAACTAAAAAAGATAACATTTTAAGGATTTCCACTTTCAGTCCTGATGAACAAGATTCAATATTGTGCCTTGTTTATGTTCACGGTTTCAAAGGATTTAAAAATTGGGGATTTGTTCCGTACTTAGGAGAATATTTTTCTAATCATGGTTTTTTTGTTGTTACATTCAATTTTTCTCACAATGGTGTCGGTGATTCATTAACTGAATTTGATGAATTAGATAAATTTGCGAAAAATACAATTTCTCTTGAAGTTGAAGAGCTAAACGAAATAGTCGATGCTTGTTATTCGAGCTATTTTTCAGAGCGAAAAATCCAAAAACTTGGACTCATAGGTCATAGTCGTGGTGGAGGTATTTCGATTCTGGCAGCATCACAAAACAAATATGTAAATGCACTTGCAATTTGGGCTTCTATTTCAAAATTTGACCGTTATACCAAGAAACAAAAAATTCTTTGGAAAAATGAGGGTTTTATTGAGGTTCTGAACAGCAGAACTAATCAAATGATGCGAATGAATTCAACATTGTTAGAGGATATTGAAGAAAATAAAGATAAGAAGCTGAATATAAAAAAGGCGATCAAAAACTTAAATAAGCCATTATTCATAGCTCATGGTGACCAGGATACTTCCGTTCCATTTAACGAAGCTAAGGATATTTATGATTGGGCAAACAAGGAGCTTACGTACTTTTTAGAAGTTCCTTACTCGGGACATACTTTCAATGCTGCTCATCCGTTCAATGGAAGTAATCCCAAATTTGAACTGTTATTAGAAAAAACAAATACATTTTTTATTAAAAACTTATGTAGGGTGTAAAATGTTATCTAAAGACCAGGCACATCATAGTAAAGTTTTACAATTGATGCAGAATCTTTCATCATCCAAAATATTTTGGATTTCAGCTTTTGCAGTGCTTACTGCAATTTCTGCACAAATTGCTATTCCTTCAAAACCTGTACCTTTCACATTGCAGACATTATTAGTCTTATTATCAGGAGCGTTTTTGGGCTCACGAAATGGTGCCTATAGTCAATTCTTGTATTTGTTCATGGGAATTATTGGGCTGCCGGTTTTCGCTCAAATTCCTGAATCTCCACTAGGTTTTGCAAGGATTATCGGGCCGACTGGCGGATATTTGCTGGCTTTCCCGGTTGCCGCATTTCTTGTTGGCTTTTTAATTGAGAGAGGAAAGAATTATTGGTCAATTGTGGCCTCGATGTTTATTGG
>JBGSOQ010000441.1:0-2120 GCA_041739035.1 Ignavibacteriaceae bacterium
AACGCTGATGGCAACTGTTCCGGTCATCATGCTGCCGATAGGAAAATTTATTTTTAAGGATCATATAAATCTCAAAGCAATTATTGGAGCAGTAATAGCAGTTGCAGGTGTTGCAATTTTATTTTTGAGGTGATAAATTTAGAGTAAATTAAATGTGTTCCAACGGAACTATAACGTTAGTTACCCATAATGAAATTGAAAGAGTTAATTTATTTATTTCCTTTTGTACTGTTTACTTCGAGTATATTTTCTCAAGTTAACACCGAAAAATTTAGAATTGCCGCTGACAGTCTTGGATTTTCCATAAGATCTGATATCGATTTTACATTGATGGCGGGAAATACTGATTTTACTTACATGGGAACAAATACTCGCTTTAATTACAATTGGGGAATTGATTACACATTTTTAGTTGCTAATGGAGGTTTTGGTATAAGTAAAGGGGAAAGTTTTTTTAGTCAAGCTCTACTCCATCTTAGAAATGTAAACTCAGTAAATGATGTTGTTAGCATTGAAGCATTTCTTCAATATGATAATAATAAACAGATTTTATTACTCGACAGAGCCTTGATTGGAGCAGGATTACGATTTAAAATTCTGCAAAATGATGACTTAGTAATGAGGATTGGAACTTCAACTTTTTTTGAACATGAGACTTATGATCTTGATGATTTTTCTTTTCATAAGAGAAAAACAGATGTTGTAAGGTTAAGTTTATATTGGACATCATCTTTGAACTTGCAGAAAGATGTAACTTTAATAAGCACGACTTACTGTCAACCTGCAATCAATGAATTTAAAGATATAAGAATTTTATCTGATAACGCTCTGAATATTAGTTTTGGCGCGACTGTTGACTTCACGATCAAACTTCAGATGCGTTTTGATAATCTTCCTGCAGATGGGATTGAAAAATTTGATTTATCTATGAAAATGGGTTTGGGAATTAATTTATAAAAAAAGCGACCCGTTATAGATCGCTTTCTTTGGAACTCAAATGGATAATATTGATCGATCGGATAATAATTCTTCTGCTATCACTGTAGGAAGCTTAAATTTCTATTGAATGCTGCTAAATGATTTATTGAACCATTTTTAAGATTAGTATAAACTCGAATTATATCAGAATTATCAACAACGTTTGATAGTTGGTATTCCAAGTCTTCAATATCCAACACTTCAATATCAACGCCTACTTGGAAGGCATCCTTCAAAGATAAATTTCCTCTGATAATCAGTTCGTTGTAAAGTGTTTGAAAATGATCATCCGGAAAAACACCTATTTCATCGGTTGTTAGTGGATCTGCAATACTATATTTATCCAATAATCTCTTAACCGCATCCATGTGTGTTTGTTCACTCAATTTAATATTCAAAAACACGCGTGCATTCCATTTGTCACCCAAAACCGTGTAAACATCACGCGCAAGCTTTTCTTCAATTCGCATATGAATTAAACCATCAATTTCCTCTTGGGAGAGATTAGATACACTTGCTCCATATTTTAAGAGTGAAGCATCGCTTTCACTGGAAACAACATTTGCTTCCGAATTACATCCTATAATAAGGAAGGTGATAAGAAATAAACTAAATAATCTTAAAGCTATAGCTTTCATTTTGTCCTCATTGTTTTATTGGTAAAAAAAGCGATGTTCAGTTTGAACATCGCTTATGACATTTAACTACTAATACTTACTTACTTTCTGCCGCCTCTGTTACCTTTTGGTCCGGTACCATCGCATGTTCCGGTACCTGTTCCACTGCCCGCTCCATTTCCAGTGCCATCTTTCGGACCGATTCCAGTACCAGTTCCGTTGCCGGGACCATATTTGTTACCGCCAAACTTTGTTTGAGTATTTTTACCCTTCATATTTTTCTGGCCAGTTCCATCTTGTGGTTTAACAAAGTCAGGATCTTTTCCATTAGGAATTCCATCGCCATCAGAATCTAATGCATTATCATTTATTCCATCACCATTCAAGTCAACGAATCCCTTTGATCCATCATTTCCTTTTCTGAATTTTGATCCGGAATAATCTTCGTCTTGTCCGTTTGGAATTCCATCACCATCTAAATCAGGTGCATTATCATTGTAACCATCACCATTAGCATCAACAAAT
>JBGSOQ010000028.1:0-3446 GCA_041739035.1 Ignavibacteriaceae bacterium
AACATTCCTCCAACAACTGCTAAACCAAGCGGACGTCTCGACTCAGCGCCAGCACCAAGCCCTATGGCAATCGGAAGTATTCCAAATATTGTTGCAAATGATGTCATCAGAATTGGTCGAAGCCGAATTATAGCCGCATTAACTACTGCTTCAACAAACGATAAGCCTTGTTCGCGCTGTTGATTAGCAAACTCTACAATTAAAATGGAATTTTTTGTTACCAATCCAACCAGCATTATCAATCCGATTTGAGAATAAATATTTAAGCTTTGCCCGAAAATAAAAAGTGTAAGTAATGCTCCGAAGACTGCAAGCGGCACAGAAAGTAATATTGTAAATGGATGTATGAAACTTTCGAACTGAGCCGACAAGACAAGATAAATAAAAATTATTGCGAGTATGAACATGAAATAAAGAGATGAGCTCGATGACTTATACTCGAGTGATTGACCGGCATATTCCCGTTTTGTTGACGAAGGAAGCTTTTCTTGAACAATCCGGTCAAGATCATCCAACGCCTGTCCAAGAGTTACTCCGGGCACGAGATTGGCAGAAAGGGTTGCTGCACGAATACGGTTATAATGATTTAACTCTTTCGGAGCAACCGTATTTTTAACTCTGATTACATTGGCCAGCTGTACTAATCCACCCGAGCTTCGGATATAAATCCCAGGTATTGCCTCCGGAGATGCACGGAATTCAGGCTTCATTTGCAAAATCACATCATACTGTTTTGTTCCGCGCTTGAAGTTAGTAACCTTTCTTCCGCCAAGAAGTGTTTCAAGTGTTGAACCAATATCAGTAACGGACACACCAAGCTGTGATGCACGCTCACGATCAATATTTACATCAAGCTGCGGTTTGTTTAAACGAAGATCGCTGTCCATATTAATAAGATAACCCAATTTTGAAGCTTCACCCATTAATATGCCCATATTTATATTAAGCTCGTCATAACTGTCAGCTTGAAGAACATACTCAACTGCGCTGGAAGAAAAATTAGCGCCTAAACTTGGTGGATTAATTACAAATGCTAAAACCCCTGGTATTGATATTAACTGAGGAAAAAGTTCTTGAACAATCTGCTGTTGCGATTTGTCCCTTTCGCTTCTGGGCTTCAAATTTAAAAACATAAAACTATTTGTAACGCTGCCCGGACCGCCGAATCCCAACCCTGTAGCTGTGAATAAGCCTTCAAGCTCCGGAAGTTTTAGCAATCGATTTTCAATTTCTCTGACGTAGCTGTCAGTATATTCAAGTGTTGCTCCTTCGGGGGCTATCACAATTCCAAATGCCGTACCGCGATCCTCAACAGGAACAAGTTCACTGGGTAAAAGCTTAAAGAGAAAAACACCAATAATAATTGTTGCAAGCCCTCCTAATATTGTTATCCATTTATGTTTTAAGGTCCATCTTAGCGATCGTTCATAAATATTATTTAACCATTCAAAAAAAGCGTCGAAAGAACGCGTTGCCCAGCTTTTGCTTGTTCCATGCAATGGTCGTAAAATTTGAGAAGATATCATAGGAGTTAATGTAAGCGCAACGAAACCGGAAATTAAAACAGCAACAGCAACTGCTATTCCGAATTCATTAAATAATCTTCCTACATTACCGGATAAAAATGCCAATGGAACAAACACTGCAACAAGCGCAATTGTTGTTGAGATAATCGCAAAACCGATTTCTTTGCTTCCATCAAGTGCTGCCTGCCAGCGACTTTTACCCATTTCCATATGGCGGTAAATATTTTCGAGCACAACTATTGCATCATCAACCACTAATCCAATCGCCAAAACAAAACCTAACAAAGTAAGAATGTTAATCGTGAATCCGGCAAAGTAAACAGCGGCCAATGCTCCAATTATTGAAATAGGAATTGCTAATGTGGGGATGATTGTAGCACGAAAACTTTTTAGAAATGCAAGCACAACAAGTACTACAAGCAAAAGTGCAATTATTAAAGTTTGTTTAACTTCAGAAATTGATTCGTTGATGAATTCCGAACTGTCATAAGCTACATCCAGCTTCATTCCCTCAGGGAGAAGTTTCGCTAACTCAGGCAATACTCTGCGAATTTCGTCAGCAACGTCTACTGTACTTGCTTTAGATTGTTTTACAATTCCAAGTCCAACAGCAATTTCGCCGTTCCAACGAGCCATTGTTCGTTCATCTTCTGCTCCAACTTTAACATCGGCCACATCTCGCAGCCGTACAATATCATTTCCTTTTTGTGAAACTATGATTGCACCGAATTCTTCCGGTTTATCTAGTTCACCTCGAGTTCGTACTGCAAATTCACGCTGAACACCCTCGACTCTTCCGCCAGGTATTTCGGCATTTTCACGTCTTATGGCGGCTTCAATATCCTGAGCCGTTAAACCATGAGCGGCCATTTTTAAAGGATCCAGCCAAACGCGCATGGCATAACGTCTTTCACCGCCAATAATAATCGACCCGACACCGGACAAACGCTGAATTTTTTCTTTTAAAATGCGATCAGCGAAATCCGAAAGTTCCAGACCCGAATGGCGTGTACTATAAAGACCAAGCCACATAATTGCCTGTGCATTAGCATCAACTTTGGAAATTACCGGATCATCAATTTCCTGCGGAAGCGTTCCTCTAATTCGCGATACTCTGTCGCGAACATCATTAGCAGCTTCGTTTACATCCCGGTTCAATTCGAATTCAATAGTTATTACAGATCCTCCTTCTCTGCTTGAAGAGGTTATAGTTTTAACCCCCTCTAGAGTGGCAAATTGCTCTTCGAGGATATCTGTAATTTCTGTCTCGACAACATTTGAGCTTGCACCACGATATAAGCTGACAACAGAAATAATTGGCGGATCAATATCAGGATATTCTCTTACCGGCAGCTGAGTAAATGAAATAATTCCGAATAAAAGAATTGCCAAACTCATCACAGTTGCAAAAACCGGACGCCTTATCGATATATCACTTATTTTCATCTTTTAATTTCTTCCCGACTCATAGATTAGTTCTAAAAAATATTTATTCTTTGTTTAGATTGAAAAAAATTATTGCTTTTGGGGGTTTGGATTATTTGAATTTATCGGCATAACCTTAGCTCCGTCAAAAAGTTTTTGATGACCTGCTCTAACAACCTGCATTCCATCTTTTAAACCATTAACGACTTCAACCATTTCCGGAGTCTGCAAACCAAGAGTAATTGGCACAGCGGCAACACTGCTATCATTATTCACCACGTAAACAAATGATTGATTTCCTTTTGCAAAAACTGCTTCATTAGGAATTGTTAACGCTTTCAGTCTTTCACTTAGAATTGCCGAAACGTTTGCAGACATGCCCGGGCGAAATTTTTGCCCCGGGTTTTGAACTCTTGCAACAATATTTACATTACGCGTTTCAGAATCCAAAATAGGTTCGATTGCAATGATTCTTCCTCTAATTTCATATCCCGG
>JBGSOQ010000032.1:0-1887 GCA_041739035.1 Ignavibacteriaceae bacterium
TCAAGTTATTGAGATTGATTTGACCATGCTTGAACCGCATCTCAACGGTC
Organism: Ignavibacteriaceae bacterium; assembly: GCA_041739035.1. Classification (GTDB taxonomy): domain Bacteria; phylum Bacteroidota; class Ignavibacteria; order Ignavibacteriales; family Ignavibacteriaceae; genus XYD12-FULL-36-8. The sequence continues at coordinate 51 of JBGSOQ010000032.1, forward strand.
CATTCACTCCCGATAAAGCTTGGCCAATTTCTGAATTGAAAGAGGCAGTTAAGAAAAATGATTATCCTGACACAATTAAAGTTGCATTGATTGGAAGCTGTACAAATTCAAGTTATGAAGATATTGATCGTTCTGCTAACATTGCTAAACAGGCACTTGCAAAAGGATTAAAAGCAAAATCACAATTCACGATTACACCTGGTTCAGAGCAAGTCAGAGCAACAATTGAAAGAGATGGTCAGTTAAAAACTCTTGAAGATTTTGGAGGAGTAATTCTTGCAAATGCATGCGGACCTTGTATAGGAATGTGGAAACGAATGGATGTAAAAACCGGCGAAAAAAATACCATCGTCACTTCATTCAATAGAAACTTTGCAAAGCGAAATGATGGTAATCCCGAAACGTTGGCTTTTGTTGCAAGTCCCGAAATAACGACCGCCCTTGCAATAGCTGGAAGTTTATCCTTTAATCCCTTAACCGATGAGCTTGTTAATGCTAAAGGAGAAAAAGTCAAGCTGAATCCTCCAACTGGTGAAGAACTTCCTCCGAATGGTTTTGATAAAGGAGTGAGCGGATTTATTGCACCTTCTGATGATGGATCTAAAGTTGAGGTTAAGGTGAAATCAGATAGTGACAGATTACAGCTTCTCAAGCCGTTTGAGCCGTGGGATGGAAAAGATTTTGTTGATTTGCCTGTTTTGTTAAAAGCAAAAGGAAAGTGTACGACTGATCATATTTCAATGGCTGGACCGTGGCTAAAGTTCCGCGGACATCTCGATAATATTTCCAATAACATGTTTATCGGTGCATTGAATGCATTTAACAACGAAACGGGAAAAGTAAAAAATGTTTTTACCGGTGAATTGAAATCTGTACCGGAAGTCGCAAGAGAGTATAAAGAAAAAGGAACTGGCTGGGTTGTTGTTGGTGATGAAAACTATGGTGAAGGCTCAAGCCGTGAACATGCCGCAATGGAACCAAGATTTTTAGGAGGTAAAGCAATCATTGTTAAAAGTTTTGCTCGAATTCACGAAACCAATTTGAAGAAGCAAGGAATGCTTCCGCTTACATTTGCTAATCCCGCTGACTATGATAAAATAAAAGAAGATGATCGGGTAACATTAAAAGTTTCTGAAATAGCTCCGGAAAAACCGGTTAAGATGATTCTGAAACATAAAGATGAATCAAGTGAAGAAGTATTATTGAATCATGCTTTTAATACAGCACAAATCAAATGGTTCAAAGCCGGCAGTGCACTTAATTTGATTGCTGCTTCACATAATTAAAATCGACTTATGTGAGATTCACTTCTAAAATGAGTCTCACATTTTAGATTGACTTTACAAGTTTTTTTAGATACAATTCCATTGTTAACTTTAGAGGTTATTGGTGGAGATGCTTCTAAATAAATTGACACAATATTTTATCCCCCCCCAATATATTGTCATCGGGGAGTAAAAAGTTATGCTAATATTATTATGTACGCTTTTTATTCTTTCCAACGCGGCAGATAAACTGTATGAAAACTTTAAAGTTTTTATATTAACTACATTCTCAATTCACAAATCAAAATGTTGCATTTTAAATTTTCCAACTGGTTTTACATTGATTACTAAATATGTGTCGAACGGAAAATTATTTACTTATTAAGTTTGAAGTCTAAAATGAAACTTATTTTTAAAATTTTAATTGCAACAATTTTAATTCAATTTTTCATTCCCCCTTCCTTAGCTCAACAACAACAGCATATACCTTGGCCGTCTTTAGCAGATTCACCATGGCCTTTTATACGAGGAGATATGCAAGCAACCGGTAGATCACAATTTGTTGGTCCAAG
>JBGSOQ010000035.1:0-16115 GCA_041739035.1 Ignavibacteriaceae bacterium
GGAACAGCTCAAAAACTTTATTATCGTTTACGACAAATTGATTATAATGGAACCGCTGTTTACACTTCTATCATCAATGTAGATGTAACAAGGCCGCTTTCATTCAATTTATCACAAAATTATCCCAATCCTTTCAATCCAAGTACCACCATTAACTTTAGTATCCCAGTTGATGCAAAAGTTAAGGTTAGGATTTATGATATTCTTGGAAAAGAAGTGTTCCAGGTTGTTAATGATAACTTGAAGGCTGGAAATCATCTCTATCCGGTTTCATTTGAAAATGTTTCAAGCGGTGTATATATTTACTCAATTGAAGCAACGGGAGTTGATGGCAAGACTTTCAAGAGCAGTAAGAAAATGACTTTGATGAAATAGTCGGATGTTTATTTTATGATTTAAGTGCCCGGTAGTTCGCCGGGCATTTTTATTTTTAAATAACATAAAGTATTAATTGAATGTTCAAGTTCAATTTGATAATGTTAATAACATCAATAATAAATCGAATTATAATTCATAAGCTCGTTTACTCGTAAAGGCGAAACTGCAAATGGCTGTAATTGATATAGTAATCGTAATCGCTTATCTGGTTATAATCATTTTGATAGGATTATACTTCGAGAAAAAAGCTTCTGCGGGAATTAATTCTTTTTTTTAGAGAATAGAAAAATTTCATGGTGATCTGAGATCTCAAGAAATAACAGATGAGTTTGCAAGATTGATCGAGGATGAACTCAGAAATATTTTAGATAGCCGAAAGACGATTAAGCTAAAAAAGAAAATTTAGTGGGATGATCAAGAAAAGACCACCCAAGTAAATCATTTAGCATGTTTTAAAATTTTGTAAACATACGAATCATTTTCCCCAATATTTTGCCAATCTCAGCCTTAGTTTTAAAATTCCCAGGTTTTATTAATGAAATTATTTTCTCCTTCAGATGATTCTTGAAACGTATATTATCATATACTCTAAATCACCTTTTGAGGTTTGAAATTGTTTTATTATCACGCCTTATGAAGTTAAATATGATCGAGAAATTAATCCCAAATACTTTTTGATATTCAAGATTTATATACCATTTTACAGAAAATTTAATGATTGCAACGTGCACATTATCGTCGCGAGCAGGTTACAAATTCAATTAGCTAATATTTTTTGTTTAAAAGTTAATATCGCCTCCATTAACTCTTCAGGTCCATCTCTAACAACATCGCATACAGGTAAGTTATACTTCTCTCTGATTTTCTCTCTTTCTCTTTCTGCTTCAAGTTTGGTAACATTTTTACTGTTGAGAGCAAAACCAATCAATTTGCTTGGGAACATTACTGAAGCCATCTCTTCAAAAAGACGAATTACAACATCCATTGGAGGGATTTTGATTCCTGGCATATTATGCACAAATTTCCTCCCAACCTCATAACACATTATCATTCCGTGAGGCATTGAGCCATGCAATAATCCTAGAGTTACAGAAGAGTAACGAGGATGAACAATGCTTCCCTGTCCCTCTATGATTAGTATATCGTGATGCTGATTTTGAAGAACGAGTTTTTCAGCTGCGCCATTTATATAATCTCCCACAACAGCATCAATTGGAATTCCATCACCTTCAATAAGAATGCCGGTTTGACCGGTTGCAACGAATTTTGCATCATGCCCCCTTTTTTGCATAGCACGTGCAAGTTCCAATGATGTAACCATTTTACCAAGGCTGCAATCGTTGCCGACAGTAAGGATTCTTAAACAATCTTCTTTTATTCCTTTGCGATGTGCAACATCTCGCTCATAATTTTTTCGAATATCTTGTAAAGAAACACCAGCTGATTTTGCTGCCAAAACTAAATCGGGATCATCGCTAATAAATTCGTGTCCGCATGAAATCACGTTCATTTTTTTGAATATTGCCCCCAGCATAATTTCTTTAAATGATTGGGGTAGTTTTCCTCCGGGCAATGCAACTGACATTATTAATGTGTTCGCATCTTTTATTTCATCCAGAGATCCAATAACTGGTACATTACCGACACCAAGCAGTTCGAAGCTTGTTTTACTTATATTTTGTCTATCAAATAAGGCAACCACTTCTCCGGGGCAATAGTAAATCAGGTTTCGTGCAGTTTTAGCTGATTGTGGGTTGGAATATCCTTCTGTGAGAGATACAATTTTCCGCGTCATAAAGAAGATTAGTTTTTTGATGTTAAAAATAGAATAAGGATAGGAACCAACAAAACAAAAACTAATATTATTTTACTGTAACTTTTAACCCCAAATAGAAAACCTATCCCAAATTCTATCTGAAGATTAAAAGTAAGTCAGGGTTCAATTTCTTTGATATTGAGCATTTTCATAAAACTAATTTCTTCATTGAGAACAAATCATATTCATTGAAATTTGTTATATTTTTAACACGATTAATTTGGAGAACATTTAATGGAAATTTTAATTTTACTTTTTGTTGGTTTGCTGGCTGGTGTAATGAGTGGCTTTCTTGGAATTGGCGGCGGCATAGTAATAATACCTGCGTTAGTATATCTTTTAGGTTATTCACAACAAAATGCTCAGGGAACTTCACTTGGATTGCTTTTGCCACCAATTGGAATACTTGCCGTGCTCAATTATCACAAAGCAGGATTTGTAAATATTAAGGCTGCGGCAATTATGTGTGTTACTTTTATTATAGGAAGCTACTTCTCTTCAAAAATCGCGGTTGATTTACCTGAGGCAATGATAAAAAAAATTTTTGGTGTTTTTCTTCTTTTTTATGCCTTCAAACTTTTTTGGGAGCGATGATTTGCTCGAATTTAAAGAGGAGGAAGCATCAAAGCATGATTATAGAGGAAAACAAAAATAGCGGTGTTGATTCTGGCAGACGGTTAATGAAAATATTTTAATATATATATCAGAAACATAAAAAAGAATCCTACCGACGAAAGCATAACATCCATTAGATCAAGACTAAAGATTTCATTAATTCCTAATAAGAATGATAGGAGCTTTACTAATAGAATTACAGTAAAAACAAGCGTGAATCCATATAAGCCTGCTTTAATAGGAAAAATAATATACTTTTTTAATCCCGAAAGAAATTGAGATTTGGTCTCAATTATATTTTCTCTTTCTGTGTTAGGAATTGAATCCATTTATTCTTTCGATTACAAAATTAAGTTCTAAGTTTAGTATCATTTTATCTACAAAAATTATTTCTTCTCATTTCTTTTATAAGTAGAAAAGAGTAAACGATGAGGTAACCAATTGATGAAAAAATCAAAGCAGTAATGCTAAGCTGCGAGGAACCCACTTTAAATAGATTTGATATTAGGTAGAAACTTCCAACCAGTGTTAAAATATAAATTGAGTAACCACCCATACCGGCTAGTAACGACTTAATTAAGATCTGACTAATTTGATTTTGTTTTTTTGAATTAGATATTACTCTATCCAAGGAATTGGTTATTGCTGCCATAATTCTCTTTTTATTTAATAGTTGTTTGTGCTGTTTTGTACACATTAAGCAAGACATGTACCATTGAAAAAGCCTTAAATTGAGGGAAAAAACAACCTTTTTGCAAACATTATCGCCACAAAATAGGACACTAAATTTTAATTAAGTTCATTTTGAGAATTAACTAACCCTCAATTATGATTAGAATAGTCAAAATAATAGTGTAAATCGCGTATGCTTTTTTCTGCTAATGTTATAATATTTATACAACAATCTGGAATTTTTTAGATTCTATCAATTAAATAACTTGTAAAGGTCAAATCCATTTACTATTTCCAACTGATTTCTTAGGTCTTATAAAATGAAAATGCGAACTTTCGGAAAAAGCGAAATAAAAGTGTCGACTTTAGGCTATGGTGCCGGACACATTGGCGGGAATAATCTTACTGAAGCAGAAGCCTATAAACATCTAAATACAATTGTAGACTTAGGATTAAATCTATTTGATACTGCCCGTGCATATGGTTTATCTGAGGAAAGAATTGGAAAACATTTAGCTCATCGAAGAAATGAAATCGTTATATCCACGAAGGTTGGCTATGGAATTACTGGAGTAAATGATTGGACATTTGACTCAGTTACCAGAGGAATTGATGAGGCATTGGTGAAATTAAGAACAGACTTTATTGACATTGTACATCTTCACTCCTGTTCGCTAGAAATTTTGCAAAAAGGAGAGGTTATTGATGCATTATTATTGGCGAAGGAGAGTGGAAAAATAAGAATTGTTGGATATTCGGGAGAAAATGAAGCACTGGAATTTGCGGCAGCATCAGGAAAATTTGAAAGCTTACAATTTTCTCTGAATCCCTTTGACCAAAGAAGCATTGATAGAATTCTTCCCTTGACTAAAGAAAAAAAGATTGGGGTGATTGCGAAACGCCCGATTGCAAATGTTCCATGGAGATTTACTGAACAACCATTTGGCAATTATTGTGAAGAATATTGGAAGAGAATGACGCAAATGAATCTGAATCTTAATATTACTTGGCTTGAAGCAGCTATAAGGTTTTCAGCATTTACAGAAGGAGTAAGCTCAATTATAGTCGGAACTTCCTCGCTTAAACATTTAAAAAGCAATCTGCAAATTTTGGAAATGGAAAAACTTCCAGAGGAAATTTATTCCTTAATTAGAAAAACATTTCGAGAGAAGGATAATGGTTGGGATGGTCAAGTGTAGAATATTTTTACTTTACTAAAATTAGCTTTTTCGAGAGAATTTTCTCGGAAGTTTTTAGAGTATAAATATAAATTCCGCTTGATAGAAAACTGTTGTTAAATGATAGAGTCAGTTCATGTTCTCCCCGCTGCTTAAATCCCTTCTCAATTTCTTCAATTAATTCGCCGAGACTATTGTATAGTTCCATTGCTATGAAATCATCTTTTGGTAAGCTGTAGCGTATTGTTGTTACTGGATTTCCGCCGGAGGCGGATCCGCCTTTGGCGGAAAATGGATTGGGAAAGTTCTGATATAATTCTACTTGATTAGGAATTTCAACATACTGAGCCCACGAATCAATCTCAATGTCTTTAATAAAATTTCTAAAAAAATTTATCAATTCAGGTGAATTGATCTCATTAAAACCATAACCATCATTATTAATAACATCTTCGTGAACGTAATGCCAGACGATTGCAGATTTAGATTTGGTATTCTTAATTTCCCTAAGCCAATCTTCATACACCGGAATTTTATTTGCTTTAACTCCAAATTCCCCTAGCAGCAAAGGTTTATTTAGTTCCTCGCAGATTACTTTGTGATCTTTAATCCAGGTAGTACCTGCTTTAGCATTCATATTCCAAGCTTCGGGGTATGAATGAATTGAAGCGTAATCGATTTTTGGTAAAGCCGAGTTTACTGCAAAGCTTGTTCCTTTAGAGCCATTGAATAAAAATTCTGATCCGTTGTAGAAAAAGTCGAGATTTGAATACCTGGCCAGATCAACATCGAACCCGATTTCACCAGTTGTTAACAAATGATTTGTGTCTATACTCTTAAAATATTCCGATGTTTTTTCGTACCAATTATTAACATGACCATAATAAAATCCTGAGTTAGAAGCCTCGTTAATTAATTCGAATGAAAAAATAGTCGGATCATCCTTGTAGGAAATTCCGGTGAAGGTGTTAATTCGATTCAGAAGGTTAAAAAGATAAAATTTGTACCATGTTATTATCAAATCCTCTGTGAAGAAATGATTATGCGCGAATGGCCGTGAATCGGATGATAAGTATTGGTTTGCCCATTTTATATACTGTTGAATTCCTCCATAGTCCGGTTCATTGTTAGCCAGGCAAAGTATTAGTAAAAGATCATATTCTTTTGCTTTTGCGACAACATAGTCTAGTCCGGTAAGCCCTTGTTCCAAAAGTTCGTTTGGCTTTGATGAAATTACACCGGGATATACACTATCGGAACTATTATTAAATGCCCAAGTTCGTATGACTTTAATCCCCGAGTTTTGTGCAAAAGCAAAAACATCATCAACTATGTACCTTCTTCCGGAATCAGCGGCTTCAGTTTGAAGATAATATGCATTGATCCCTAAAAATTTTAAATCCTTGCCGTTAAGCATGAACTTGGCATTACGGACTGTTACAAATTTATTTTGAGGAATTATAGTGACTGCTGACATTAGAATTATTAAAACACAGAATAAAAATATCTTCACATAATTAAAATTTATTTAATAAAAGTATTATTAATAAACCTCTTAAATAAATCGATTAACCGAACATTAATTAAACATCTTGGCTATTTAAATATTTAAATGCATCATCTACAGCCTGATGAGTTCCCGTTATAACTAATGTATCGTGCAACTTTAATATTTCATTCCCATGTGGATTTGTTATTGTTTTACCCTCACGTACGATTGCAATAATTGTAGCTGAAGTTTTTGCTCTCAAATTTATTTCAGTTAAAGGTTTTCCGATAAATGAATTGTCATCTACTATAAAAAATGTATCAGTTAGTCCAGCGGCCAAAATTTCATTCAAATTAATTAATGAGTGAGCAGACGAATCTTCCTTTACCATCATGCTGTAAGATTCCCCGCGTAATATCGAAACTTGTTTCATTATAACATTTAACGGTATATGAAATTTTCTCAAGACTTTGCTGAATATTTGCAGCGAAGTTTCAAATTCTTCCGGAATTACTTCATCAGCTCCAAGAGTAATTAGGCTGCTTATTTCACTTGTGTAACGTGTTCTTATAATTGCATAAATATCGGGATTCATTTTCTTTGCAAGCAATAAACTTCTGCGAGTAGTGTGAGGATCTGAAATTGCAAATACTATTACTTTAGCTTGTTTAATGTTGGCTCGGTTTAATATGTCCTCTTTGCTGCTATCTCCAAAAATAATTTTTTCTCCTTTTGCTGTTTCAGACCTAACGGTGTCCGGATTCAATTCTACGACAACAAATTTGATCCCGGTTTCATTGAGTACTCTTGCGAGGTTTCGTCCATTTAATCCAAATCCTACAATAATAACGTGTCCCATTAAATTATAATCATTTTTTTTACTTGAAGAAATTTCAAAACTTCCCACTGTATGCGAAATTTGCGGATTCATTTTAAATAAGAAGGGAGTCAATATCATAGTAAAAATTGAAGAAGCGAGGAACGAATAGTAAAAATCGCCTCCAATAAGATTAAAATTCATCCCGGCCTGCATTAGCACAAATGAAAATTCTCCAATTTGCGCAAGCGAAAAACCTGCTGCTGCCGCAACTCTTAAAGGATATCTCATGGATTTGATTACAATAATTATGATTAATACTTTAAGTAAGATTACAGCAAGGGTTAATCCTGAAATAAAGAATGGATTTTGAAGCACGAATTGAATGTTTAGAAGCATTCCAACAGATACGAAGAATACACTGTTAAATGCGTCTTTCAACGGAATAATTTCTGCCTCTACTTGATGACTGAATTCCGATTCAGCTAATATTAATCCTGCAATAAAAGCACCGAGTGCGGATGATAATCCTACTGAATGAGTTAAATATGCCATTCCCAAAAGCAAAAGTAGTATTCCTATCGTGAACACTTCTCTTAATCTCAATTTTGCAATATGAAATAGCATCTTAGGAATAATGAATCGTGCAGCCACCAAAATAATTGTAATTGTTCCAAGAGCAGCAATTATTTGCAAAAAAACTTTTTCGACGGAAAATTCCGAAGTCATACCTAAAATTGGAAGAAGCAAAAAAATCGGGATGATTGCTAAGTCCTGAAAAATCAAAATTCCCAGAGCAATTCTTCCGTGAGGTGTTTCGAGTTCGTTTCTGTCGGAAAAGAGTTTTAAAACTATAGCGGTGCTAGAGAGACTGACCAATAATCCAAGGTAAACACTTTTATTTATTGGTACCCCGGATGAATAAAAAATTATTGAAGCACCCATTGTTGTTAATATAACTTGAAGTCCTCCGGCAATAATCAAAAACTTTTTCATTTTCATTAGCCGTTCCAGAGAAACTTCCAGACCAATTGTAAAGAGAAGAAGGATAACTCCCACTTCTGCCATTACTGCAATGTTATCTACATCGGAGATAAGCTGAAAACCGTATGGACCTATTACCATGCCTGCAACGAGAAACCCAACGATGCTGGGAATGTGTATTCGATTAAAAAGAAAAATAATGGGAATTGAAACCAGAAGAATGATTACGATGTCCCGTATGATTATAAAATCTTGCATAGAATCGGGTTAATTAATCCTTGTTTAAATAAAAAACGGATGACTAGAATACCAAGCGGGTAAAAATAATCTAATAAACTTAATGCGGGTTTTTCTAACGTTAAACCCAGCCCCTAAGCTTGCATGCTTCGGCTACCCGTGCAACGCCTACTACCATTGCACCTAAACGGGGATGGACTTTCTTTTCTTTAACTGCTTCGTCTACTCTGTTATAAGCTTGAGTAAGCTTTTCATCAACAATTTTGTGCACAGATTGTTCATCCCAGAAAAATGAATATCTGTCTTGAACCATTTCGAGGTAGGAAACGGTTACCCCGCCCGCACTTGCAAGAATATCCGGAATAACATGAATACCTCTTTTGCTAAGAATTATATCTGCTTCCGGTGTTGTTGGGCCATTAGCAAGTTCACAGACTATCTTTGCTTTTATATTTGGCGCATTACTTTCCTGAATTGCATTTTCCAGAGCTGCTGGATAAAGTACATCAACATCAAGTTCCAATAAGGATTCATGAGGAATTTTTTTAGAGCCCGGGAAATTAGCAATAGTCCCGTTTTTTAATTTATACTGAACTAATTCGGTCGTGTCGAATCCATCGGCATTGAAAATAGCTGCACGGGAATCACTTGCGGCAATTAATTTTCCTCCCCCTAATATTTCTTGATGAAGCAAAGCTGCTCTTTGTCCAGCATTCCCAAATCCTTGAATCGCAAATTTTCCGGTTGGATTTACTCCAAGCTTTTTACATGCTTCTCTCACTGTAATAACTCCCCCTCTTGAGGTTGCATCTCTTCTTCCTTCCGTTCCGCCGATTTGAGTTGGTTTGTCGGTGAACGCACCTGGATGATGCTGGTTCAAAATAGTTTCATACTCATCCATCATCCAAGCCATAGTTTGAGGGTTTGTATAGACATCCGGCGCAGGAACATCTTTATCTACTCCAATTGATGGTGCAATTGCACGCACGTATTCACGTGAAATATTTTCAAGTTCTCGATCAGATAGTTTTTTGGGATCGCAGCAAACACCGCCTTTTGCTCCCCCAAGAGGTAAATCAACAACGGCGGTTTTCCATGTCATCCAACTCGCTAAAGCACGAATTGTATCAACAGTTTCATCGGGGTGGAATCTTATTCCACCTTTTGCGGGGCCGCGTGCATAATTGTACTGGATTCTATATCCTTGAAAGATTTCTGTTTTTCCACTATCCATTTTTACATGAAGGGTGAAGTTGAATTCCTTCTGAGGAGATGTCAGCAATTTAATGGTTGCTTCATCTAAATTTAAAAGTTTTGCTGCCTCAAAAATTTGCTGCTGTGCAACCCTGAAAGAATTATATGATTGCATCTTTATTCCTCGAATTTTGATTTATCTTCTTTGGATTTTTCCTCGTCTTCGTTTTTCATTTTAGGATCGAGGATTATCCTATACCAGCAGTTTTTACATGTTAATGCTCTATCGACCCCTAGTAAAACTTGCTGCCAAGGACTTAGTTTATGCCCGCAATGCGGGCACGAATCAAAAATTTCCGTGTGCTTAGGTTTAGTAGCCATTTTTATTAATAATTAACTTAATGCTGATAGTGAAATCTAAATAATTAATATTTAAGATTCTCCCGGTTTATAAATTATTCCTTTAGTTTGATGTCCATTCATTTTTATTTGGATCGGTTTATCGAAGCGTAATAAACGTGTAAATGCTTTTTCTTCAATTGTTGGTTGATTTAATAACCACTCCCAATCTAGAAATCCTTGATTCTTATGTTCATTAACTGAAAAGTAACCGATCATGAATGAAGTAATATTTTGAAAGAAGTGAGATCCCTGGGAAGGTTCAACTGACATGTCTTTAAACCCTGTTTCTATAATTGCTTTTGCGCCGGCAATTTGTTCCCAGTTTACAGGTATTCCAAGCCAAGGATCTAAAGAGCCCCATCTTCCAACACCGATAAGCAGGTAAGGGCGCTTTTCATTCAGCAGAAGATTATTAAATGTACTTACTTCCTTAGCAACATCAACACTTTTTGATCTATCAAACAGATGGTAATCCACCACCACTATATCGTAGATTTCGGTTAATACTCCATTGCCCAATACTTGATTACTTAGGCAGATTAATTTTTTTGGATCGATATTCTCAACATTAAGTTCTTCAGATTCTCGGCTGACAACTAATGGTCTCATTTGAAGCAAGCCAAAGTCTTTTGGCATACCGGATTCGACGGACATTGTGACAGCAAATTCAATTTCGACCGGAGTTCCCATTCCCCACGTTCCCATATCAAGTAGAAGATCTATTATTTCTGGAAGTGGAAAAAGTTTTCCTCTTAAAATTGGACCTAAGGTTACAACTCTTGCTCCTGGTCTTGATAATCCATCCGTTATTCTATCATTATCTGCCGAATAAACAGAACCAACATAATGTAATGTGCCATCTTTTTCAGCAACATCTAAGTTATACTGCTTTTGTAGGAGATCGTGTGTAACGTAACCAAAATCTGATTTGCCTGTGAGATCTAATGCATAAAAATTATGCTGAGTATTATTCATTGAATCTTCAGCTGTATAAAACTGAATTAAATCAGTCGGATATTTAGGGCAAAATCTTACGGTATTTCCTCCGTCAACAACGGTTTTACCGAGTCCCAATGCTGCCGATACAACCCCGTCAACTGGTTTTTGTGGCGGCAGGGGATAAAAATTATATGATCTTGCAACGCCTGAAATATCGGGATAAAATCTCTCATTATGCGAAAGACCAATCATTTTTTGTATAATCACAGCCATCTTTTCTTCTTCAAGGCGATAAGAAGTTATCTTTATATAATCCTTTGCACCCTGATAGAATGTTGACGCATAAACTCGTTTTATTGTGTTTAAAAGATCGTTCAACCGTATCAGCGGATTGGTTTGATTGTTTGGAAGCATGTAAGTTTCATAAACACCGGCAAATGGATGGTATTGTGAATCTTCAAGCAAGCTTGAGGATCTGACGGCAAGCGGTTCGCGAATAATATCAAGAAAAGCGGCAAGCTCACCAAGAATATCTTCTGGAAATTTGACCGCCTCTAAAAACTTTTTTGTTATCTCCTCATCATCGCTGCAATTTAGAGCAAACTTTCTAAGATTATTCTCATCAATAAATTGATCAAAGATGTCTGTACCAAGAACGACAGCCGGAGGAACAAATATTTTTACATCAGGAAATTGATTACGTACATCGTAATTATTTATAAGCGTGTTTACAAATCCCAATCCCCGTGCTTTACCACCTAGAGAACCGCCGCCGATTCTTGCAAAACTGCTTCTTGCATCGAACGTATCTTTTCTGAAATCAGTTATTATACCTCGCTGCCTTATATGGCGGTAGTTACGCAGAGAGAATATTAAATCTTTTCTTAACTCGTCAACAGAAGTATAATCGGCAACTTTTCTAGGGCGCAAACGATGCGCAAGCCAAAATTCAGTTCGTGCTTTCAACCAATTTGAAAAATGATTCCTTGAAGCATGGTATACAATGCTTTCCTCAGGAACGATTTTTAACTGTTCCTCAAGGCTTCTTAAATCATTAGCACGTCCGACTTCAACTCCCTCCTCGGCACGAAAAATAAAATCTCCAAAACTAAAAAACAGATTCATAAACTGTCTTAATTCGCTAAGAAGAAGCGGGGAATCCTTCATTATGAATGATGCGTTGGCACTTTCAGCTAAAGCTTCATTATTGGAATTATTAGAAAGCAGCAAGACCGGAACATCAGAATGGTCCTTCTTAACTTCTTCGGCGAATTTAATTCCGGCTTGCGGATCCTGAACACCATTGCGAGGAAAGTCTATATCTGAAATAACGCCAAGAAGAAACTCTTTGTATTTTTGATAATAGTCCCAAGCTTCTTCAAAATTTGAACAGAGAAGAATTTTTGGGCGTGCCCGCATCCTTAAAAATTTATGAGTAAGGTTAATTCCCTCTGAAATTAACCTTTGCGACTGCTTTAAAATTTCCGTATAAATAATCGGCATGAACGATGAGTAGTAACGTACGTTATCTTCAATAACAATTATGCTTTGAACCCCTACCATTCGGGTATCATAATCAACATTCAAACGATCTTCGAGATATTTTATTATTGCAATGATGATCCTAAAATCACCTTGCCACACAAATATTTTATCGAAAACAGAAGTGTCATAGTTAAGAAGAAGATTATTTAACTCTTTATTGTCATGCGCAAGAAGAACGATAGGAATGTTAAGTCCCGATTCTTTCACAAGCTTTGCAAATTGAAGTGCTTGCATGTCTTCTATGTGAAGAGTCGTGATTATAAGATCGAAGCGCTTTTCATCTTTGGCAAGGCTTATTGCTTCATGTCCGCTCGAAACCCTTGTCAGTTCAGGCGAGTGACTTAGGTTTAATCCTTGGTATTCATTTCTGATTAATTCATACAATCTTCCGTCTTCTTCAAAAAGATAAAGATCATAAAGACTGGAAACTAAAAGAACGTCTCGAATACGAAGACGCATCAAATTCTGAAAACCCTGGAATCGGTTTCCGTATCCGTGTTCAACTAGAAGATCATCGAAGTTGGATCTTATTTCATCGAAACGGGTTATGGTTGTTTGGTCATTCATTACAGATAAATTGAATTTTTATGTAAGCAATTTAATCATTTTGAAATTTGAAAATTATCAAAATAAAAGCGAAGGACGTTCTGAGATCCTTCGCTTTAAAAATGCCTTATCCGTTTTGGAATGTGTCGGGATGATAATTTACACGACGCCTTGATCAATCATTGCATCGGCAACTTTTAAGAATCCGCCAATGTTTGCGCCAACGACGTAATTGCCAGGAACTCCAAATCTCTCAGAGACAGTAACACATGTTTGATGTATGCTTTTCATTATCATGCGTAAACGATTATCAACTTCTTCTCTTGTCCATGGCATACGCATACTGTTTTGTGTCATCTCAAGTCCCGAAGTAGCAACACCGCCGGCATTTGCGGCTTTTCCCGGTCCGTAAAGTATTTTATTATCCAGGAAAACTTTAACGCCGTCAAGATTAGTCGGCATATTAGCTCCTTCGCTTACAACATAAACACCATTCTTAACCAAATTCTCGGCATCTTTTCCGTTTATTTCATTTTGTGTTGCACTTGGAAATGCACAATGTGCTTTGTGATTCCACAATGGATTGAAATCTGCATTCTGATTCAGCTCAGTATAAACCGCGCTCTTATATTTGTCAACATACTCTTTCATTCTGCCGCGCCGAACATTTTTCAATTCCATAACGAAAGCTAATTTATCTTTATCAATTCCTGCTTCGTCATAAATATATCCATTCGAATCGGATAAAGTGACAGCCTTACCTCCAAGCTCATTAATTTTTTCAACGGTGTATTGTGCAACATTTCCACTGCCGGATACCAGGCAAACTTTTCCTTCGAGCGTTTGTTTTTTTGTGCCCAGCATTTCTGCAGCAAAATAAACAGCACCGTAACCTGTTGCTTCGGGACGAATGAGAGAACCGCCCCAATTCAATCCTTTGCCTGTTAAAACTCCGGTAAATTCATTTCTTAATTTTTTGTATTGACCGAACAAATAACCGATTTCTCTTCCGCCAACGCCAATATCTCCGGCAGGAACATCCGTATCCGGGCCGATGTGTCTGAACAGTTCACTCATAAATGCCTGGCAGAATCGCATAATCTTAAGATCGCTTTTTCCTTTTGGATCAAAGTCAGAACCGCCTTTTCCGCCGCCCATTGGTAAAGTTGTTAAACTGTTTTTGAAGACTTGTTCGAATGCTAAGAATTTTAAAATACCCTGGTTAACTGACGGGTGAAACCTCAAGCCGCCTTTGTAAGGGCCAATTGCGCTGTTCATTTCAATACGAAATCCTCTATTCACGTGAACCTCTCCTTGATCATCAACCCAGGGCACACGAAAAGTAATTATTCTTTCGGGCTCAATAATTCTTTCTAGAACTTTTGCAGCACGATATTCAGGATGCCGATCTAAAACCAGTGCGAGAGAGTCGGCTACTTCCTGTACAGCCTGATGAAATTCGGGTTCGGCAGGATTTTTAGCTTTTACTTCTGCCATTAGATCTTTTACGTACTGAGACATTTAAACCTCCAATATTTTTATGATGAGTTTTATTAGATGATAATGTTCTCAATCATCCAATCAATTTTTGTTGTGAGGAATTTAAGGTTAGTATTACAGGCTAAAAAGAAGAATTAGTCTGATATTTGTGTAATAGAAATTGTGACAGGAAAACTTTGGTAAATATCAAATTTCAAGCTTCAAATAGCAAATAATATTCAACATCCAATACTCAATTAACTGGTTTGGTAATTTGAATTTGAAAATTGGTGCTTATTTGGAATTTGTCTTTTGGCATTTGGAATTTTAAAGGTTATCCGTGTAGCTTGTTGTTAATAACGTATTGAGTGAGCTCAACATTGGATTTAAGATTCATTTTTTCAAAAATACGATTACGGTAAGTGTAAAATGTATGAATGCTGATGGATAAATCCTCAGAAATTTTTTCAGCAGATTCGCCGGAAGCAATTTTGCACATTACTTCATATTCTCTATCGGAGAGATTTTCGTGAGATAATTTGTTATGGGAGCCGTTAACAGTATTGGCAAGTTGTTCGGCTAAAGATTGGCTAATGTATTTTCCGCCTGCTACAATTTTTCTTATTGCTGTTACCAGCTCATTTGGAGCGCTTGCTTTTTTTAGATAACCTGAAGCGCCGGCTTTCAAGGCCCTGATTCCATATTGTTCCTCTGCATACATGCTTAGAATTAGAACGGGCAAGTCGGGTTTCTGAACTCTTAAATCTTTCAGCAAATCCAAACCCGATTTTCCCGGCATATTAATGTCGATTATTGCAATGTCAAAATCATTTTTTGTAATTATCTCAAATACTTCATTGGCATTTGCAGCTTCTCCGGTTACTTTCATATCGGATTCTTCAGCAACAACTTGCTTTAATCCTTCTCTAACGATGGCGTGGTCATCAGCTATAAGAATTTTTATCATGATTTCAATTTAAAACTTTGGTAATAAATATTTTAAAAATTTTATATTTTTTTAATTAAATGAAATACCAACATTAAAATAAAATAAAAATGGAGCTTTCTCAGGTCCTACAAATGTATGAAACCCGGATTCAAATTCTAACGATGTATCTTCTGATAAATCAATAAGATAAAAAGCGTTCAATCCTGCGAAGGGGAGGGGAACTATAGGTACATAAAAACCATATATCAAAGCTAAGGCTAAACCAACATTTCCAGATAAGAATATATTTTTTCCAAAATAAATTTCTGGACCAAATTTTATGTATGGAATAATTAAACCAATTGATTCCCATTTCTTTTCCCACTGAGTTTGAAAAACAATATTTAACCCTCGCTCAAAAGAAGATTTCACTTGAATTTTTCCATTTGCTTTATTAAAGGGACTTGTTCTGTAGCTGTAATTAAAAAAAAGCGCTCTGTTTTCATCATCTTGATAATGGGGTAATAAATCGGCAAATCCGATAAATATTCTATGTCTTGCAAAAGTATTTTCAGGTGATTCATATGTTAGCGAGTCTAACTGTGCAAGTAATATTTTATTAATGAAAAAAAAAGAGTAAAAAATGTATCTATATGTGCAAGTTCTTTTCATGACCTTAAGCCATATTACTTTGATAGCGGCAGTTCAACCCGCACAGTTGTTCCGCTGCTCATTGAGCTTTTTATTATTACTGTCCCACCGAAAAGCATAGCTCGTTCCTTCATCCCAAGTATGCCCAACGATCTTGGATCATTAATTTGATTTACAGTTATTCCTTTTCCATTATCTTTTATTTCAAGAATAAGATTGTCTTTATATTCCTTTAGACTTATAAA
>JBGSOQ010000057.1:0-5509 GCA_041739035.1 Ignavibacteriaceae bacterium
TGTTTGAGCCAAATTTAATTCTTCACCGGGCATTCTAATTTGTACTTTTTCTTGATTTGTCAAAGCCGAAGGCGGAAGTATCGGTGATGCTTTTCTTTTAATTTTATCGAAAGCATTTTGATAATCAATAAATCCTGCGCCTTGCGAAATACTTCGTAAAATTCTTACCCTCTCAGAAATTGGTGGATGTGTGCTTGTTAAATCGGCAATTTTCATCCCTTTTTCTTTAAGAGGATTTACAATATACATTGGCGCGGTTACTTTGTTCGCCGATGGTAAGTCCAAGTGTGATTCTGAAATTTTTTCTAATGCCGAAGCTAAACCTTCAGGATATCTTGTGAATCTAACCGCAGTAGCATCTGCAAGATATTCTCTTTTCCGTGAGATTGCGAGGTAAAGTAGGCGCGCTAAAATAGGAGCCAATATCGCAAGTGCTATTGCGGCAATCATAATAATTATCTGCCCTTGCCCGCTGCTCTTTGATGATTTAGAACTATACCTTCTGCCCCCGCCTGTTATCCACATCCCTCTAAAATATATTTCTGAAATCATCACAATGCTTCCGAGCATTATTCCAGCCATAGTCATAAACCGAATATCGCGATTATAAATGTGACCCGTTTCGTGTGCGACAACGCCCTGAAGTTCATCCCTGCTTAATTTTGATAGCAGCCCTGCGGTAACTGCAATTGCGCTGTTCTCGGGTTTTATTCCTGTTGCAAAAGCATTGGGAGCTTCTTCATTAATAATATAAATCTTTGGAATGTTAGGAAGACCGGCGGCAATCTTCATTTCTTCCACAACATTAAAAAGCTGGGGATGAACATCCGGTGTAACCTCTTTTGCACCGCTGATAGCTAAAAGTATGTTGCTTCCGAATGCAATGCTGATTATTGAAAGGACTATCCAAATTCCTAAAGCAATTATAATTCCGAATGATCCACCGCCCTCCGGAATGAAACTGCTGCCAATAGTGTAACCTAAAAGCAGCAGCAAAATACCCATGCCGGCAAAAAGTAAAAAGGATTTCTGCTGATTAGCCCTAATTAATTCCCACATATTGCAAATAAAAATTTAATATTAAAAATATATTTCATAATAATTAGTCATTAAACATTAAGAATAGCCTTGGATTTAATGCATGTTACATAAGTCCGGGTATTCTATTTATTTCAGTTGGCTTCAGCCGACTGCTGTACCAACAAAAATATTTCCTGACTTTAGCCACATTTGAATTAAAGTTTATGTAGCTATAGTCGGTTTGTTATTGTTCTTGCTTCGATTGACTGAAGTCAACCGCAATAAATTGTCTGGCAAATATTCGGAAGCGTAAGGTTTCCGCAAATTCTCTTTCGATTATTCTTAAAAGCTTACTTTAGGAACCGCTCTTTCGCCTTTATCTTCAACTTCAAAGAATGCTTCTTTTGTAAAATTGAACATTCCGGCAAGGATGTTTGAAGGAAACATCTCAATTTTGTTGTTGTAATAAAGAACTTGATCGTTATAATTCTGTCGTGAGAAGGAAATTTTATTTTCCGTTGATGAAAGTTCTTCCTGAAGTGCAAGGAAGTTTTGATTTGCTTTTAAGTCGGGGTAATTCTCAACTGCAATGTTAAACTTAGTCATGGCATCAGTCAGTTGTCCTTCAGCTTTAGCTTTATCCCCAACACTTACCGCAGACATAGCCTGAGCGCGTGCATTGGTAATATTCTGCAATGTTTCTCTTTCGTGAGTCATATAACCTTTTACCGTTTCAAGCAAGTTGGGAATAAGATCATGCCGACGTTTAAGTTGTACATCAATTTGCGACCATGCATTCTTAACTTGATTGCGAAGCCGAATCAATGAGTTGTACATGGACACAACAAAGAAAACTATAAACGCAATAACAGCAAGTACAATAATTAAAGACATTATGAACCTCCGGAAAGTTTATGTTTAAAAATTTCTTTAAGCAAAGTTGAGATTTTGTTTTCTTCATCTAAGCTTCCGAGCTTAACAACCTCATACAATTCACCTTTGTTGAACCAAAGTCCGTGATGGTTTTTACATCTGTCTAGCAAAATTTTATTCTGTTTACCCACCAAGATTTTTTCCATTTTTCTAAAACAAATCGGGCAGCGGATATTCTTTTCATCTGATGATTCGTCAGTACGAAAAGATGAAAGCACTTCTTCTTTTTCGGAAGCTTCCTCTAGCAAAAGTTCAAGCTCACCGCCGTCAAGCCAAATACCTTCGCAGCTTGTGCAGTAATCTATTTCTATTTCTTCGAGCTCAAGAACAACCATCAGCTCATCACACAAAGGGCATTTCATCTGATTTCTAATTTTTTCTGAAAACTTAAACAAATTTAGCTGATTATTTCATAAGAATCATGTTTTGTCAACCGCATAAAGTTTATTGAGATTTTCTTTGCGTCTTTGCGGTAAAAATTCACTTGCTGCAAAGTCGCTAAGACGCTAAGTTTAACAAAGTAAAAATGATTTATCTGAATCAATGAAATATATATTAATCTTCATCTTACTGATTTGTAAAATCGTATCTGCACAATATTCAATTAACTCAAATGTTTTTGAAATGTTTATTACGAGCGAACACTTTGCTGAAAGAATCATAAGACTTCGATTCGATCCTGAAGTCAGCGTCCACATCAACGCTCCGTCAAAAGAAATGTTTGATTCAGCTAAGAAAACATTGCTTATTCTTTATGCTCTGCCCAATGGCAACTCAATCGAATGGACAATCGGAAAGAAGATTCAACCTGGAGATGATTGGCATTTTGATATACAGCATATCGGCGCACAGACAAGATTCTTGAGAGAAAATGTTAAACACGCTAACATAATTGTTGCATACCTTATGACTGACGGAAAAAGCTGGCCGGCATGGAGAAGAAAAACAGAGAACAATCATTTGGTTATTAAGTCATTGGTAGACTCCCTCATCAATTTATTCAAACTCTATGAAGTTAAACTTGCTTTAAGCGGACATAGCGGCGGCGGCAGTTTTATCTTTGGATTTCTAAACAGTGTAGAGAAAATTCCCGACATCGTTGAACGAATAACTTTTCTAGACAGTAATTATGGTTATGAAGACTCGCTAAAGCATGGCAATAAAATAATTGATTTGCTCAAGGAATCCGAAGATCATTATCTTAGTGTGATTGCTTACGATGACAGAGATGTTAAAATTAACAGAAAGAATGTTGTAAGTCCAACCGGCGGAACATATTACAGAAGCAAAATCATGAAAGAACGATTAGAAAAAGATTTTAAGTTTACTGATGAAAGTGATACATCATTTACCCGTTACACCTCACTTAACGGAAGAGTTCAATTTCGATTAAAAGAAAATCCCAACGCAGAAATTTTCCACACGGTTCTTGTGGAAAGAAACGGATTCATTCAAAGCATTCTCTCTGGAACTGAATATGAAGGTAGGAACTATAAATTCTAGGGTGAGCGATGTTATGAGAAGTGGATTACTGAATAAAAAACCTAATAATATATTTTACTCAATGGACTAAGTAAATTTGCTCAATGGATTGAGTAAAATCAAAATAGCTTGATTTTCTGCTAAATTGTCAAGAAAAGAGTTATAGATTTGGGGAAGAAAGATGTTGTGAGAAGAGGGTTGCAGAGTAAAAATCGCCGTAGTGTTTAACACTGCCTTTGAAAAATGCCTTTTCTTTATGTCTTATCAACTATAACTGCGGGATATTTTTTTGAAATGAAATCCATAAATCGTAAATAATATTGCAAGAGAAAACAACGGCGGTTTGCAGAACAACGACCAGAAAAATAACTTCCAGTAATAAATTCTTTCCTCACTGGTAAATCCGAATTTACTCATCATTTGCGCATTCACTTTTTAACGTAACGGTATTTATAATTTTACAGCTCACTCAATTTGTTTCTAAAGGAATTGTAATAATTTCAATCGGTGCATTTGACATTTGATGTGATTAAAAGATATTTGGAATAGGAATTTTTAGATTAAATGCCAGTTAACTAATTAAACGAAAATGAAAAGAAAACATTCGCTTGCTTACCTAATAGCTGCATTTGTATTTGCTCAGCTAGCTTGGCTCGCATTGCTAGGATTATGGATATACTGGTATGTCACCAATTATATAATCTTTAAACAAGTCGGCGATCAGCTTTCTCCGCAGCTAGCACTTGACACACCGAACGTGTTAATCTTTGTTCTTGGAATAATCCTGATGGTTGCAATTGAAGTCGCGATGGTTTTCACTTTCCGCAATCTTACGGTTCAGATAAAGCTGACAAATCTTTATGATAATTTCATCGGAAATGTTTCTCATGAATTAAAATCTCCCTTATCATCAATTCAATTGTATCTTGAAACGCTTAGTGCTAAAGAAGTTCCAAATGAAAAGCGAAAAGAGTTTTATGATATGATGAAAAAGGATACCGACAGACTTAAAAAATTGATAAGCTCCATTTTAGAAATTTCAAAACTTGAGCAAAAAAGAATTGCACATAATTATCATATCTATAGGGCAAATGAAATATTTAAAGATTTAATGCAAAGTTCTGCGAATCAATTCAGGCTGCCTCCTGAATCATTAAAATTTGAGGGTTCGGCTGATTATAAATGTGTCATCGATAAAGAAGCAATGCAAATAGTTTTTGACAACATCTTTAGTAATTCAATCAAATACTCACCTAAAGAAGCAGTTATTAATGTTAGATTATTTCACAACCAAAAACAGATATTTATTGATCTTTGCGACAAAGGAATTGGTATTCATCCCGGCGACCAAAAGCGAATTTTCGGTAAGTTTCAACGAATCGCAAATATTAATATTCCTAATGTTAAAGGAACAGGTCTGGGATTGTACTGGGCAAGGGAAATAATCAAATTTCACGGAGGAAAAATTTCTGTTTTCAGCGAGGGAATCAATAAGGGGACAACATTCAGAATTAAGCTTCCTATTTATCAAACCTCTAAAAAATTCTATGTTAATTCATTGCTGAGAAGAACGGCTAAAAATCAAAAATTATTGGAAATATCCGATGGAGAATAACCTATTCAAAGGCAGTAAAATATTACTTGTTGAAGACGAAGAAACCCTTGCTGTGGGGCTTGAATATAATTTGGCCGATGAGGGTTTTCTTGTTGATTGGGCAAAAGATGGAAAACAAGCGCTGAGCTTTTTTGAAACGAAGCACTACGATTTGATAATCCTCGATATTATGCTTCCGTATTTTGATGGATTTGAAATTGCAAAGCAAGTGCGTGTAAAATCTCCGCAAATGCCAATCCTAATGTTAACAGCCAGAACTTCTAGCGAAGATAAAGTACGGGGACTTGAGCTTGGCGCAGATGATTATATGACAAAACCATTTCATCTTGAAGAACTTTTGCTTCGCATCAAAGGAATGCTGAAGAGAAAACATTGGTACAAAAATTCGGTTGAATTAAGCCCCGTTTATAAATTTGGAAAGAATGTTGTTAATTTTGAAAACTTTAAATGTAAAAACGG
>JBGSOQ010000059.1:0-4243 GCA_041739035.1 Ignavibacteriaceae bacterium
TGTAGGTTCATCAAGCAAAAGAATATCCGGTTTTTGAAGAAGCAGTCTGCATAATGCAACTCTTCTTCTTTCACCGCCGGAAAGAACTTTAACAGAAGTATCGGAAGGAGGACAGCGAAGTGCATCCATTGCCATTTCAAGTCGCGAATCTAAATCCCATCCGTCCATAGCTTCAAGCTTTGCCTGGACTTCACCTTGCTTTTCGAGAAGCTTAGTCATCTCTCCGTCTTCCATAGGTTCAGAAAACTTTGCGTTAATTTCATTATACAATTTTAAGAGATCGACAACCGGTTTTACACCTTCTTCAACAATTTCTTTCACGGTTTTAGTTTCATCAAGATAAGGTTCCTGTTCAAGTAGACCAATTGTGTGGCCCGGTGCCAAAACCGTTTCACCGTTAAAATTTTTATCAACTCCAGCAAGGATTTTTAATAATGAACTTTTACCAGAACCGTTAAGTCCTAAGACACCTATTTTTGCGCCATAGAAATATGAAAGGTAAATATCTTTTAGAATCGGTTTGTTGTTATAGAATTTACTCACTCCAATCATGGAGTAAATTATTTTGTTTACTTCGTTGTTCATTTTTTAACTTTTTTGTGATTTGTGAAGCCAAAAATACTCAACAAAGATCGATGCGGCAAACTTAGTTCTATCTACGAAAAAATTACTCGATTAGAATTTTAAGTTGAGAACTAAATCTTTATCTTCAATTATTAAAATCTTAATTATTTGAATGACAAAACGAAAACTGTTCAAAGCCGTAAAACGAATTAGAAATTTACCAAGAGGAATAAATTTCTTCAGATATACTTCTAACAAAATTAAAACCGTTGTGCTCACAAAAACGAAAACCTTGAAAGTCACATATCCATCAAGTATAATGATAGAATTGACCAATCACTGTAACATCAAGTGCATTACTTGCGCACGTGAATATGCTTTTGGTGAAATGATGGATAAGGGTTCTATGGATTTTGAGAAGTTCAAAAAGATTATTGATGAAGTTTATCCTTACGTTGATTCCATCGGACTGACTGGTTTAGGCGAAACCTTACTTTACAAACATTTTTCAGAAGCTGTTGATTACATTAGAAGCAAGAGTAAGGGAATAATCATCTCTTGTTCAATCAATGCACATTTGAAAACCAGCGTCGAAATTGTCAAAAGTGTTATAAATAAAATTGATACTATCCAAATCTCAATTGATGGAATAGGAGAAGTATATAATGCTGTTAGAAGAAAAGCAGATTATAATTTTTTCTTAGAAAATGTTAAACAGATTGTTTCAGCAGCTAAAAATTCTTCAACAGATGTTATGTTTAATATGGTTGTGTTAAAAGAGAATTATCATCAAATGTCCGCTATGCTGAAGTTGGCAGATGAGTTAGGTTTTAGTTATCTGAATATTATCCCCATGAACATTGTGTCACGAACCGATCTTGATATTTCATATTACAAGTTTTTTCAGTCCGAGGAATTCAAGAGAGAATATTTCAAGACAAAGGGATCAGCTGAGAGCTATGCCAATGTCGAGTTAACTTTTTATGATTTTGAATCGCCGGCAAGTTTTAAGAAATGCCGTTTCATGTGGAATTATTTTTACATAACATGGAATGGATTCGTCCCGCCATGCTGTGCAAAGCCATTTCCTAAAGAAAAGCACTTCGGTTCAGCATTTTCGGATAATTTTATTGATGTGCTTAATGCTAAAGCTTTTCAAGATTTTAGGAAAGATTGGCAGGAGGAAAAGAATCCCGAGTTTTGTGATAAGTGTTTTAATATTTATCTCGAATCAATCCATGGTGAAGCTAAAACTGTATAATGTCTTAATACTATAATTGATCATCGAAGATGCGGTCTGTTTGTAATTAAAAATTTCAACATATTTTTATTTCTTCTTTAATATTGCAAAAGATAAATCATCATTTGCTTTTGCTTCTCCTCGGAATAGGTCGACCTCCGTTAAAATTTTCTTACCTAACTCTTGTGCAGATAAATTTTTATTGGTTTTCAGTAAATTAAAAAACCTATCACGCCCAAAGAATTGATTATATTCGTTTATGGATTCGATTACTCCATCCGAGTAAGCTATGAACAAATCATTCGAATTGAGTTCAATTTTTACATCGCTGTAATTAGCATTTTCCATTAAACCCAAAGCCGGTTCACCTTTTGGAAACTCAGTCAGTCCTTCTTTACCCAGAACAATGGGAGGGAAGTGGCCAGCATTAACATATTTAATTTGATTCGAACTCGGTGAAATTTCAAGAAAAATCATTGAGGCAAAAAGATTTGGTAAACTATCACGGTGAAAAACGTGATTAGTTTTTTTTGCAAGTTCAGAAATTTTTGGTGAGTCCTCTGCATAAGCTCTTATGGTAGCTTGAAGTTTAGCTGTTAGAAGGGCAGCACTCAAACCTTTGCCAGCAACATCAGCGATGGTTATAGCAATTCTGTTTTCGCTGATTTTTAAGAAGTCAACGAGATCACCAGAAACATCATTAGCAGATCGAGTGAAAAGCATGATGTCCCAGTTTTCAACTACGGGATTTTCGGTCGGCATTAATGCGCGCTGTACTTTCTGACCCTCTTCGAGTTCACTTCTTGCAATTAGTTTATCTCTTAACTCAAGCACTAAAACAAATAATATCATAAGTCCGCCAAGGAAAGCATCATTGGATGAAATGCCTTGTCCATCAATGCTGACAGTTCTTCCAATAAGAAGCAGAATTGTCCCAAGAAGCACGAAGAATCTTCGAAGTGGTGTTAAGTGAAAGTATGCACTTTTTATCAAGTACCAGAACTGACTGAAAAATCTTTTTACACCTGAGGTTTGTTCAAGCTTTCGTTTTTGTTCTTCATCAAGATAAAAATCCTTAAGATCCCTAAATTCTCGCTTCATGTCTTGTTTAAATCGTATCTGTTTCAAATCATTTAAAATGTTACCTCGCTTAGGATCTCTAAAATTGAAATTATCATTCATATTACTTCCCCGGTATAAATTTTGTTTTGCTTACTCACAAGCAAAACTTACTGATTGATACTGTGTTTATCAACATTTGAATGATGAACGGTATTATTTAAGGGAATAGAACATGGATTTGACGGATTAAATTGATTTTAACGGATTAAATCTGTTTTTATCTGTCTGATCAGTTCGATCCGTGTTCCATTATTCCTTATGCTTTATGGATTCAAGATTTACTTTGTTAATTTTAATTAACTGAATGGAAAATGGTAAACAAGAAATATCAACCGCATACAAATCAGCAATTGATTTTGCGAGGAATCATTACGAAAATTTTCCGGTTATTTCTTTACTCATTCCAAAGGAATTGCAAAAACATGTTGCAATAATTTATTGGTTTGCCCGCACAGCTGATGATTTTGCCGATGAAGGAAATCTTAAAGTTAATCAGCGATTATTTCACCTGACTGAGTTTGAAAATTCTCTGACAGAATTATTAAAAGGTGAATTCAAATCAGCATATGAATTAGCGCTCTCGCAGACTATCAAACAGAAAAATCTTTCTCCAAATTTATTTTATGATCTACTAACAGCATTTAAGCAGGATGTTGTGAAAACTCGTTACGAAAATTTTGAAGAACTTCTTTTGTACTGCAAGCATTCAGCAAATCCTGTTGGAAGATTGATACTTGAACTGTTTAATATCAGAAGTACTGAGGCGTTTGAATATTCCGATAAGATATGTACGGCACTTCAACTAACAAATTTTTACCAAGACATTGAGATAGATTTTCAGAAGGGACGAATTTATTTCCCCCAAAATGAGCAGAAACAGTTCAATGTGACTGAAAATATGTTTGCAAAAAAAGAAAATAATGTTAATTTGAATCAGCTTTTGAAATACAGTATAGAACGAACTCAAGTAATGTTCCACGATGGAAAAAACTTGTTGCGTTTTTTGAATGGAAGATTAAAGTTGGAAATTAAATGGACAATTCTCGGCGGTGAAGCTATTTTACGAAAGATCAGAAAAAACGACTATAAAATTTTCAATTCTCGGCCGCGGTTGACAAAAACAGATTTTGTGGCTTTATTTATGAAATCATTTTTAACTTAATGATGGAATCAGCTAAAAATATCGCTAAAAAAAGTAAAAGTAGTTTCTATTATGCTTTTAATTTATTACCAGCACCAAAACGTGATGCGATGAATACTGTTTATGCTTTTTGCCGCCAGACTGATGACATTGTTGACAATAGTGCGGATTCTGAT
>JBGSOQ010000060.1:0-3206 GCA_041739035.1 Ignavibacteriaceae bacterium
TGATGAAATCGATATGGTAATTTCGCGCGGACAATTTCTTGCAGGCAATTATCAATATGTTTATGATGAAATTGCGTCCGTTAAAGAAGCTTCCGGCAACGCTCATCTTAAAGTAATTTTGGAAACCGGCGAATTGGATACGCTTGACAACGTTAGAAAAGCCAGCGAGATTGCAATGTTCGCGGGCGCAGATTTTATTAAAACTTCTACTGGCAAAATTCAGCCGGCAGCTACAATGCAAGTGACTTATGTTATGCTTGATGCCATCAAAGATTTTTACTTACGAACCGGGAAAATGATAGGAATGAAACCCGCCGGAGGAATTTCAAATGCAAAAATTGCGCTTCAATATTTAGTAATGCTGAATGAGGTCCTTGGCGAAAAATGGATGAATAAAAATTATTTTAGGTTCGGCGCAAGCAGCTTAGTTAATGATCTTCTGATGCAATTGGTTAAAACCGAAACAGGAATGTATCAATCTCCAATTTATTTTTCAAAAGATTAGTTATGAGAAATCACGACACGAATACAACTTTCATTGCTTCATGGAAATATTCTGAAGCGCCCGAAAGCACCGATCATATCCAAATTAAAAAACAATATGAGCTTTACATAGAAGGCAAATTTGTTAAACCCGCCAAAGGTAAGTACTTCGATACCATCAATCCTTCAAACGATCAGAAAATAGCCCGCGTAGCAGAAGCATCTGCCGAAGATGTTGATAAAGCAGTTAAGGCCGCCCGGAGAGCTTTTAAAAGCTGGTCAAGTCTTTCAGGAAGAGAACGAGGAAAATACGTTTTTAGAATTGCTCGCTTAATCCAGGAGCGTGCGCGCGAATTTGCAGTGATTGAAAGTATGGACGGCGGCAAGCCAATCAGAGAATCAAGAGATATTGATATTCCCTTAGCGGCTAATCACTTTTTTTATTATGCAGGCTGGGCAGATAAACTTCAGTATGCATTTCCAAATAGAAAACCCAAACCCATTGGAGTTGCCGGACAAATAATTCCGTGGAACTTTCCACTCTTAATGGCTGCATGGAAACTTGCACCAGCTTTGGCGACAGGGAATACCGTTGTTCTAAAACCTGCTGAGACGACTCCATTAACTGCTCTAAAATTAGCCGAACTAATTCATGATTGTGGATTTCCTCATGGGGTGGTGAATATAGTTACCGGCGCTGGAGAAACCGGCGCAAGTCTCGTCAATCATCCTGATGTAGATAAAATTGCTTTTACAGGATCAACAGTTGTCGGAAAATATATCCAAAAAGCAACCGCAGGCACGCGTAAAAGATTAACATTGGAATTGGGCGGTAAAGGCGCCAACATTATATTTGAAGATGCCGCTATCGATCAGGCAGTTGAAGGAATTGTTAATGCAATATTTTTCAATCAGGGCCATGTGTGCTGTGCAGGCTCAAGATTATTTGTACAGGAGTCGGTTGCCGATGTGGTGATTCGAAAACTAAAGCACAGAATGGAATCTTTAATAATCGGCGATCCGTTAGATAAAAATACAGATATCGGTGCTATAAATTCTAAAGGGCAATTGCAGACAATTGAGAATTATATTGAAATTGGAAAAAAAGAAGGCGCTGAGATTTATCAACCCAAATGCGACTTGCCCAAAAAAGGTAATTGGTGTCCGCCAACTTTGTTTATGAATGTATCTCAATCACACAAAATTGTGCAGGAAGAAATCTTCGGACCGGTTTTAGCAATTCAGACTTTCAGAACTATCGACGAGGTTATTGAAAAAGCTAATAATACTCCTTACGGTTTGTCCGCCGGAGTTTGGACACAAAAAGGTGCAAAAATATTTCATTTAACTAAACATTTGAACGCAGGAGTAATTTGGGCAAATACATTTAATAAGTTCGATGCAACCTCACCGTTCGGCGGTTACAAGGAAAGCGGCTTCGGAAGAGAGGGCGGATTGCACGGACTAAAACCATATTTAAAATTTGAATAATCAAAAAGAATAAACATTATGAGCAGATTAGATATTCAAAAAACTTACAAGCTTTATATTGGGGGAAAATTTCCTCGAACCGAATCGGGAAGATATTATCCTCTAAATAACAGTAAAGGAAATTTGATCGCAAATGTCTGTCTTTCCACCAGAAAAGATTTTCGAAATGCAGTTGTAATCGCTCGAAA
Organism: Ignavibacteriaceae bacterium; assembly: GCA_041739035.1. Lineage (GTDB taxonomy): Bacteria > Bacteroidota > Ignavibacteria > Ignavibacteriales > Ignavibacteriaceae > XYD12-FULL-36-8. The sequence goes on from JBGSOQ010000060.1 coordinate 2,163, forward strand.
AGCACAAAGTTCTTGGGAGAAAACATCATCATTAAACAAAGGACAGATTCTATATCGAATTGCCGAAATGCTTGAAGGAAGAAAAGAACAATTTGTTGCCGAACTCGCGGCTCAGGGTGAAACTGTAAAAAATGCAAAATCTGAAGTCCGTGCTTCGATTGATAGATTGGTTTATTATGCAGGATGGAGCGATAAGTATCAGCAGATTTTTAGTTCCGTAAATCCAGTGATTAGTCCTCATTTTAATTTTTCAAATCTCGAACCTGTCGGAGTAGTTTCCATACTGGCTCCCGAGAAACAAGGTTTGTTGGGATTAGTATCAGTTTTAGCTCCGGCCATTGTTGGCGGAAATACCGTCATTCTTCTAGCTTCAGAAACAAAACCGCTGACGGCTATTTCCTTCGCAGAGGTTTTAAACTCTTCCGATGTTCCAGGGGGAGTTGTAAATATTCTAACAGGTAAAAGAGAAGAACTAATCAGTCACATGGCATCACACATGGATGTGAATACAATTGTGTATTGCGGTAAGGATGAAAAATACGTTAAGATGATAAGCGAGTTGGCAAGCACAAACGTTAAAAGAACTATATTTTATGAACGGGATGATTGGTCACATCCGGAATGTGAATCGCCCTATTATATTGAAAAGTTACAAGAAGTAAAAACAACGTGGCATCCAATAATGGTTTGATAATTTTAGAGAGAGTTTGACCGGTTTTTGCGCATTTGGCAGTTTGAGCTGTAAAACCTGTGTTTTATTAGTCTATGTTCCCATGAATATTGTTAATAGTTGGAGTATTTATAAAAAGAAGTGATCACCTATCTGATTACTTAAATCCAATTTAAAGTAATCAAAAGGTAATCAATTCAAGTTTTGTTGGAATGCTTTAAAAAATAAGAAGGCCCAAAACGTTTAGTTTTAGGTCTTTTTTAGCAGCGGGGGCTCGATTCAATCACTACAGAATCTTGAAATTCGCTTAAAATCTAACGCTTATTACTCATGGAATTGTTGAAAATTAATTTAAAAATACTGTTCAAAGAAAA
>JBGSOQ010000074.1:0-10925 GCA_041739035.1 Ignavibacteriaceae bacterium
TTATCACCTAATTCCTTTTGATCAAAATACAGATTCAACATCAATGTCTTTTGGTGAAATTGGAATTGGCGAAAACCGGAAAAGATTAATTTATGAGCAGCCGGAGATTAAAGAAATAAATGCTCTTAAATATGAACTTGAACTTTTCATTAAGTCGATACTTTATAAAACTCATCCGGTTGTTTCCGGCACTGATGGATTGCGAGCACTTAAGGTTGCGGAAATAATAATGAAGAAGATTGAGGAAAGTCAAAAGAATTTAAACAAGTCATAACAATAAATAAGCAGGATAAAAAATGAAAAAACTATTATTCCCTCTGGTAATTCTTTTAATGCTTTCGAATTTAAGCTGCAGCGTTTTCCAAACTATCAGCAACATTGGCAGATTAAAATTTAAACTAGCTAATGTTTCAGGTTTTTCTTTAAGCGGCATATCTGTATCGAATAAATCAAAATTATCAGATTTCAATGCTCTTGATTTACTAAAGCTTTCTTCATCTTTTGCTCAAGGAAGTTTTCCAGTGTCTTTTACTTTAAATGTTGATGCAGTAAATCCGAATGATGGAAAGGGTGGATATACAAGTACAAATGCAACTTTAAAGTCATTTCCGTGGAGGTTACTCCTTGATAATAAAGAAACAATTTCAGGTAATATTGCGCAAGCAATTACTGTCCCGGGAACTGGTCAGGCAACGGTAATTCCTTTACAGATTAACATGGATTTACTCAGCTTCTTAAAGGACAAAGGGTATGAAAGTTTAATAAATCTTGCTCTAAATCTTGGCGGTAGCCGTGGCTCAGCATCTCAAATAACTCTATATGCTAAACCCGTCATCTCAACAATGCTTGGGGATTTATCTTATCCTGGCGAATTAAAGATCGTAGATTTTGAATTCACTAAGGAATGAACAAATTAACATTTCATTAAAAATTATCTAAATAAAGAATGGCTAAAATAGAAAAATACGCAGTTGGTGTTGACCTTGGCGGAACGAATATTAAAATAGGTATTGTTTCTCAGAAGGGAAAAATTTTAGAAAAAATATCATTAATCTCAAAAGCTGAAGGCGGACCGGAAAAAGTCATTAAGCAAATTAAGATTGGAGTTAAGGAAATATTAGCTGGAAATAAGAAAAAAATTCGCGGAATTGGAATTGGTGCCCCTGGTGTTGTATCAATTAAAAAAGGGACTGTTGAAAATCCTCCAAACTTTCCCGGCTGGACAAAAGTTAACCTCGGAAGTATTATTAGCAAAGAATTTGATATACCATGTTATGTTGAAAACGATGCAAATGCTGCGGCAATTGGTGAAATGATATTTGGGACAGGTAGGAGATACAATTCTTTTGTAATGATTACTTTAGGAACAGGAGTTGGCGGAGGAATAATACTAAATAGAAAATTATATCGAGGGGAAATTGGCGCTGCTGGCGAAGTTGGTCATATTACAATAAATTACAACGGACCTAGGTGTAAATGTGGTTCATTTGGCTGCATAGAATCATACGTGGGAAATAATTATTTGATAGCCAAAGTAAAAGCAGATTTAGCAGCTATTCCTAATCCAACAATATTAAAACTGGTCAAGAATGATTTGAAATTACTCTCACCAATCATAATACAAAAAGCTGCCGAATGTGGAGATGATTATTCAAAATTAGTAATTTGTGAAATGGGAAAACAAATCGGTTCTGCCCTGGCATCGGTAAGTAATTTATTAGATGTAAGTACATTTATTATTGGCGGAGGAGTTTCTGGTTTTGGAAAACCATTATTCTCTGCCATTAACAAATCACTTGCTGAAAGGGTTATTACTTCGCTGAGGAATAGAGTAAAAGTTTTACCTGCAAAACTCAAAAATGAGGCAGGAATCAAAGGTGCCTCAGCGTTAGTATTTTACAAATCATAAAAATTCGCAGACTAAAGATGAATAAACTGTAACTATTTATGAAAATTGTATATTTAGTTTTGGTTTTGATCATCTATTCAATTCAGGTTTTTCCTCAAGATCAGGAAATTAATTTTCTTACTCCGCAAGATTCTATTTTTATAGATCAATCAGACACAACCTTCACGTCAGAGAAGTCGAAAAGGAAATCTTATGATGTAGATACAGTTATTTACACAAAGGCAAGCGATTCTCTCATTTTCCTCGTTAAAGATCGCAAGATGAAACTATATGGTGAAGGATCGCTCAATTACAAAGAGACTGATCTTAAAGCCGCAAATATTTTTGTCGACTTCGAAACAAGTAATATTGAGGCCGTGGGAATCCGTTCCGACTCTCTTGAAAGTGCATTTACCGGCACACCAATCTTAAAAGATAAAGCTGAAGTCTATGAAGGCTTTCGGATGAAATATAATTTCAAAACAAAAAGAGGATTAATCTCTTCAGCTCAAACAGAATCCGAAGGAACATATTATACCGGGTCAAAAATTAAAAAAGTTGATAACGAAACATATTTTGTTCAGGATGGAATATATACTACATGCAGCGAAACAGATCCGCACTATTGTTTTTATTCACACGAAATGAAAGTAATTAATAAAGAACAAATTACTGCAAAATGGATTTGGTTATTCTTTGGAGGAGTTCCATTTCCAATTCCTTTACCATTTGCAGTTTTTCCAATTGAATCTGGAAGAAGATCGGGCATAATACCTCCGGCATTCGGTGATGATGGAACTTATGGCCGCTATTTTTCTCGTTTCGGATATTTTTGGGCAATCAGCGATTATATGGATTTGGCGCTTCAAGGTGATTACTATACTCGCGGAAGTTATCGCTTTGACAGTAGATACAGATATGCAAAACGTTATGACTATACTGGCAGCATAGAGGGTCAGTATGAATTTTTAAGAAGAAATGATATTTCTGATCCGGATTATTCAGAACAGACTAATTGGAGATTGATTTGGAATCATAATCAAAATTTTGATCCATCTCTCAGATTCGATGCCAGACTTGAATTTCTCTCCGGTAATATTCTGCAAAGAAATCTTGTAAATCTTAATGACATACTCAGAAACGAGATAAGATCGAACGCAACGTTTTTTAAAAATTGGGATGAATCGGGAAATAGTATGTCCCTCAATTACAGTAGAAGACAAGTTTTGGAAACTGGTGAAATAAATGAGGTTCTTCCCAGCTTGTCGTTTAACGTTCCTCAAAAGTATCCTTTCAGGGGGAAAATAGCATCGAGTGATCAAAAGTGGTATGAACTTATTGGATATAATTACAGCGGACAATTTCAGAATAACCGTAATAAAGTAGGCGGACAGTTGAAAATTAGAGGTGGGATACAACACAATATTAATTTAAGTGCGTCCCCTAAAATTGGATACGTAAGTGTTACTCCTAACTTTCGCTATCAGGAAAAGTGGTATAACAAAAAGATCGAACAATATATTGTTACATCAGCTTTTTCCGGAAAAGACTCGCTCGTCACTAACGATGTGAATGAAATTAATTTTGTACGAACCTTTTCGATGGGGGTTGGAGCTTCAACAAGATTTTATGGGATCTTTCAGCCAAATATGCTTGGAATTAACTCTATCCGACATACAGTTAATCCAAGTATTTCATATAATTACCAGCCGGATTTTTCAAAAACAAAATGGGGATATTTTGGATCTTACACAGATTCTACCGGAAAAGAAATAAAGTACAATAAATATCAAAATGAAATATTCGGCGGAGCATCACAAGGCGAACAGCAGAATTTATCATTCTCAGTTTCTAATATTTTTGAAATGAAAACTGCAGTCGATCCAACTGATACGACATCAAAAGAAAAGAAAATTCAACTATTAAACCTGGATGCTGGTATTAGCTATAATTTAGCTGCTGACAGCGTGAAATTCTCAAGATTACGTGTTGGCTACCGAACTCAAGTTGGCGATTGGCTTAACTTATCTGGAAATTCAACTTATTCATTGTATGAAGCAGACGAATTCGGCCGTGAACTTAATCAATTCCTAATTAATAATAAAAAAGGATTGCTAAGATTAACTAACTTCCAATTATCTCTCTCTACAACTTTGTCAGGTGAAAAATTAAAATCTGCATCAGGCGATGATGGAGGAGTTCCACTGCCTGAAGGCGAATTTGAGCTTGGACGTGCGGATCGAAAAACTTATCAAGGATTATATGATGATAGAGATCCGGATTTTACTATTCCTTGGGATATTTCCCTAAGTTATAACTACCAGTTGGACAAATCATTACCTTCAAATCCTCGTAGCTTTTCAAACATGAGCGGAAGCATGAATTTTAACCTTACTCCAAATTGGAAATTTACCGTAACCGGCAGTTACGATTTTGATAGGAAAGAATTTTCTGCACCTCAGGTTCGAATATCCCGTGATCTTCATTGCTGGTTAATGAATTTTACTTGGAATCCTATTGGAACTTATCGCGGATATAGACTGGAAATAAGAGTGAAAGCGCCGCAGCTTCAAGACCTTAAGGTTACAAAGCAAGATCAATTTTATGATGGAAGATAGCTGAATCTTAATGAAAAAGTACTTGATTGATGGCAATAATGTTATTGGTAAAATTCCTTCATTGGCCAATCTTCAAAAAAAGGATAAGCAAGCATCGCGCGAGAGATTGGCACACTTAGTTGATAGATTTTTTACTAATAAAAAGGTGAACGTTTTTCTTCACTTCGATGGTTTTGCAAATCAAAAAATAAAAACGAATAGAATAAAGATTGTTTATTCAGATAAGATTTCTGCTGATGAAAAAATCAAAGAACAAATTGAATCTGAAAGAAATAAAAGAATTATAGTAGTCATCAGTTCGGATAGGAATGTGAGAGAATTTTCTAAGGTTTGTGGTTGTGATGTTAAATCTAGCGAGGATTTTGGAAAAGAAATTACCAACAGCCAAAGTCCCGATGATGAAGAATCGAGAATTCAGGCTATTGACGATATAAATTCTTTTAAGAAAATGTTTGGTGTTTAATTCGTATAGTTTCCAGGTAATCGAACAAGGCAGTCTATTCTTATAATTTTTCTTTCCACATCTTAATCTGCTTTGATACTAAACCCGGATTTGGCGAGCCGATTGTTTTTTTACGGAAGAGTGCATCTTTTATCTGAAAGATTTTAAGTGCCGATTCATTAAAAACCGAATTGATTGTTTTCAAATCATCAAGTGAAATCTGATTTAATTTGACATTTTTTCCTTCCGCATACTTTACAACTTGACCGACTATCTCATGCGATTTGCGGAATGGAATATTTTGTAACACCAGCCAATCTGCAAGATCAGTTGCTAATGAAAAATCCCCGTCAAGTTCTTCGCTAAACCTATCTTTGTTTATTGATAAAGTTGAAAAAATTCCATTCATCATTTTTAGTGAGTTGAAATAAGTATCGAATGAATTGAATAAAGGTTCTTTGTCTTCTTGCAAATCGCGGTTGTAGCTTAATGGAAGTCCTTTCAATGTTGTTATCAAAGCTGTATAATTTCCTAAAACTCTTCCTAATTTCCCACGAATTAATTCTGCGATATCAGGATTTTTCTTTTGCGGCATCAATGAAGAACCAGTAGAATATTTATCGTCAATTTGCACAAAATTCCATTCAGAGGTTGACCAAATTATTAACTCCTCCGAAAGTCGGCTGAGATTCATCATTCCGATAGAGCAAGCATTCAAAAAATCAATAATAAAATCACGATCGGAAACTGAATCTAATGCATTTTGTGTAATCGAAGAAAATCCTAATTCTTTCGCAGTAAATTCTCGGTCGAGAGGCAGAGTGGATCCGGCGAGTGCTCCGCATCCGAGAGGACATTTGTCAGTCTCAAAAAAAATATTATTCAATCTTTCTTTTGATCTCTCAAGCATTTCAATATAAGCCAGGAGATGAAATCCCAACGAAATAGGCTGTGCACGCTGTAGATGTGTGTAACCGGGAATGATTGTATCTACGTGTTTGTCTGCTATATTAGTGAGTAATTTTTGTAGAGATTTTATCTCCGCATTCAATTGGATAATTGCATCTTTTTGCCAAAGTCGAACGCCGGTAACTACTTGATCATTCCTACTCCTGCCGGTATGAATTTTTTCTCCGGTTTTCCCAATTTGGTATGTAAGACGGGTTTCAATTGCAGAGTGAATATCCTCAAACTCATTTATATCCGGTGACCAAGAAACTGATTCAATCTCAGTTTTAACTTTCTGCAAACCATCGAGCATGATTTTAAGTTCTTCTGAGGTAAGAATTCCGATATGCTCAAGCATTTTTGCATGAGCAGTACTTACAAGAATATCATACTTGTAAAGTCGAATATCAACTTGAAGTGAAGAGGAGAAAGAAAGCGCTTCGTTGTTTAATTTTTTCTTAAACCTACTTCCCCATAACATGTCCATTTAATACCATTTTATGTTTGTTTAGAACTTTAGTCATAGTTTTGTATGGAAGTCCCATTAAATTTATGAATCCTACCGAATCTAGATGGTTGAATGAATCACCGGCACCATATGTAGCAAGCTCGAGAGTGTACAAACTAAATGGCGACATTCTAGACATAACCGTAATATTTCCCTTGTAAAGCTGAAGCTTAATTTCACCTGTTACATTTTGCTGGGTGGAATCTACAAAAGCCATCAATGAATTAAAAAGGGGAGAAAACCAAATTCCATCATAAATCATATTTGAAATTAGATGGGAAACGTGCTGTTTGTATCTGAAAGTGTCTTTATCTAGTGTAAGCTTTTCCAATTCGTGATGAGCTTTAAGCAAAATCGTAGCGGCCGGAGCTTCATATATTTCTCTTGATTTAATTCCAACAACTCTATTCTCAATCATATCGATTCTACCTATTCCGTGCTCACCGCCAATTGCATTTAGATAAGAAACTAACTCAACGCCGGAATAATTTTGTCCTTCAATTGCAGTTGGAATTCCTTCTTTAAAACTGATTGCAACCTCTTGAGGTTTGTCTTTGGCTTTCATAGGACTTTTAGTTATTTGAAAAGCATCTTCCGGGGGAGCGTTCATTGTATCTTCTAGCTCGCCGCACTCAACAGCAATTCCCCATAGATTTTCATCAATTGAATATGGTTTTGCCTTTGTGATAGATATTGGAATATTATGCAATGCGGCGTAGTCAATTTCTTCTTCCCTTGTTTTGAACTCCCATGTTCTAAGCGGAGCAAGAATTTCCATTTCAGGTGCCAAGGTTTTAATTCCAATTTCAAACCTTACTTGATCATTACCTTTTCCTGTGCAGCCGTGTGCAATCATATCCGCATTTTCTTTCTGAGCAATATCAACCATAAGTTTAGCCAGCAGCGGGCGTCCAATCGACGTTGCCAGCGGATAGTCTCCCTCGTACAAAGCTTCAGCTTTTAATGCTTTCCAAACATATTTTTCAATAAATTCATCTTGAAGATCTACGATATATGCTTTAGAAGCACTCGTTTTAATAGCTTTTTCCTCAAGATTTTCCATATCTTTCTTTTGTCCGAGGTTTCCTGTAACAGTAATGATCTCTGCGTCATATTTCTCACTGAGCCATTTCACCATTACGGAAGTGTCTAATCCGCCCGAATAGGCAACAACAATTTTTTTCTTTTTCATTTTAGTATCCTTTGTAAGTTTAAGTTGTTTCTTCATTCATTATTTTATTCATCAGATCCACAATCTCGGAAATGTTTTTCACACTTGCTGGTACTATCATAATCGTATCGTCTCCTGCGATCGTTCCGAGTATCATTTTAGAATTTAGCTTGTCTATGTAGTGTGCCACACCTTGCGCTCTTCCAGCGAGAGTACGAACTATGATCAGCATTTCGTTATGTTCAACGGAAAGAATCTCGAATGAAATCAGTTTACGAATTTGATTTCCTGCTTCTTCTACGTTCAGTGCATAACGCGAGCCTTCCGCTGCCGCTGTCCTTACAACACCTAGATCCTGGAAATCCCGGCTCAATGTTGCTTGGGTTACTTCAATTCCTTCTTCACTTAAAATCTTAACAAGCTCTTCCTGGTTATAAATGATGTGATCTCTGAGTATTTCCTTAATCCTATTTTGACGATGTGTTTTATTGTACATAAATTTCCTCCATTTGAAATATTGTTACTATTCCAAATGTAAATCATTTAAAATATTTTTGAATGTTTGAATGAATTGAACTATTTGATTTTTAGTAACAATGTAAGGAGGGAGCAGACGTACAGTGTTCCTCCCAGCCTGATAAGTAACTATCTTTTTGTCAAGTAAAGCATCAACAATTTTTGAATTCAGAACTGTATCACTGAATTCGATACCGATCATTAATCCTAAGCCTCGAATTTCTTTAATTAAGGGTGAATTAATTTTTTTAAGTTCGTTTATTAAAAAGCTGCCTGACTCAGAAATATGATTTAAAGTTTCGTCAGTTAATAAATTCATAACTGAAATTGCTGCTGAGATTGATACCGGATTCCCTCCAAAAGTTGAGCCGTGATCGCCTGCCTGAATCTTTTCTGCAACTCTTTGAGAAATAATTGTGGCGCCTAAAGGTAATCCATTGGCAATTCCTTTTGCTAATGTTATAATATCTGGCTGAACATCGAACCACTGATGTGCAAAAAATTTTCCTGTTCTACCCATACCTGTCTGAACTTCGTCAAGTATTAAAATCAAATTATTCTCTTTACAAATTGCTTCAACTTCCTTCAAAAAATTTGGTGATGGAACCAGGATTCCGCCTTCACCTTGAATAGGTTCCAGCATTATTGCGCATATATCTTCTGTTATCGAATGACGAAGTGCATCTATGTCGTTGAAAGCAATATACTTGAATCCTGGAGTAAGCGGTCGAAATCCATTCCATAATTTTACCTGTGCAGAGGCAGAAAGACTTCCCATGGTTCTGCCGTGGAAGCCTCCAACAGCGGTAATTATTGTGGTTCTTTCCTCTCCAAATTTTCGGGCAAACTTAATTGCCGCTTCATTAGCTTCAGTGCCGGAATTACTGAAGAATACTTTTTCCAATCCAGAAACCTCTGCAAGTTTATCGGCTAATGTTTGCTGGCTAGTAGATTCAAAAAGATTTGAGACATGCCAGAGTGAATTTAATTGTTCCTCAACGGCCTGTTTAATTACTGGATGAGAATGACCGAAGCCTGTAACTGCAATACCTGAAAGAAAATCCAGGTATTCATCACCATTTTTATCGTAAAGATAGGCTCCGTTTCCATATGTAAATTCGACTTGAAATCTTTTATAGATTTTAAGCAGTGCAGAATCAGATTCAAGCGCCGGCTTTGCTTGTTGATACAACCCATGTTCCTTTCGATTTTGAAGAATGAGTTAATTGATGAAGATCGTTGCCGATCCAAACTTTATTTACGCCTTTTTTAATCAAGTTCAGACTGCTTTGAAGTTTAGGAATCATGCCGTCTTTTATTTCGCCGTTTCTTATGCCATGATGAATATCGGATTCAGAGATGTGAGTTTGAGTGGTTCCATAAATCTTTACACCCTCCACATCAGAGAGAAAGATTACTGAATCAGCTTGAATTGATTCTGCTAAAACCATGGTGAAGAGATCAGCATTAACATTCATCAAATGGCCTTCCGCATCACGGCAAATGCTTGCAAACACCGGAATAGTTTTGGCCTTCATTAAATCTTTTAGCCATTGAGTTTGAGAATTGAGCTTCGGAACGCCCACAAAACCGAGTTCTGTATCATAATATTCTGCCACGAATAAATCATTATCTATACCATTACAGCCGGTGGCTTTGATTTTCTTAGATAATAATCGAGAAACAATTTTAGCATTAACCAATCCATTTTGAACAGCAGCAACAATGTCCATCATATCGTCATCAGTAACACGATGGCCATTAATAAATTCACTTTTACATCCTAGCTTTGTTGCCCAATCCGAAATAATATTGCCAGCACCGTGTACGATTACCAGTCCATCATACTGCTTAAGAAAATTCCGGATTTGTGCAATCCATGTTTCTTCCGATAAAAACTGATCGATCGATTTCCCGCTTAACTTAATCACTGCTGTTTTCATGTTGATCCTTGGTTATGTTCTGTAATTCGCATTTATTTTTACATACTGTTCTGAAAAGTCGCACGTCCACCATGTAGTTGATGCATCACCTTCGTTTAGTTCAACTGTAATGTCAACATCTTTCTTCTCCAAGATTTCCTTTGCTATCGATTCATCAAAGTTTGAGTCATATCCGGGATTCAGAAGATGCAAATCACCAATTTTTATCATCACTTTCTCAGGGCAGAAATTAATCCCGCTGTTTCCGACTGCGGATAGAATTCGGCCCCAGTTTGCATCGGCACCATTAAGCGCTGTTTTAACTAAAGGCGAATTCACAATCGCTTTTGCTGCTGAGTCGGCATCTATTTCGGATTTAGCTGAACCAACTTTCACTGAAATAAATTTTGTAGCGCCTTCACCGTCTTTAACAATCGCCATCGCCATTTTTTTGCATAAATCTCTCAATGCTACTTTGAAAAGCTGGTAATCGCTATTCTCCTCGATGATTGAAACTTTAGATGCGCCATTTGCCATGAGAACGACCATGTCGTTTGTGCTTGTGTCGCCATCGACAGAGATTCTGTTAAATGATTTGTTCACAGCTTCTGCGATTAGTTTTTGAACGAGAGATTTAGGTATCTCAGCATCTGTTGCAACGAATGCCAGCATTGTGGCCATATTCGGCATTATCATACCGCTGCCCTTGCAGATTCCGCCGATTCTAACTTCACCTTTGCTAAGCTGGGCTTTACACGCAAACGATTTTGGGAATGTATCGGTAGTCAGTATTGCTTCAGCGGCATCGTGTCCGGCAGAAATTTCACTTGAAAGCTGAATACTTTTTATTCCTTCTTTAACTTTTTCAACATTGAGCTGTTGTCCAATCACGCCGGTTGATGAGATCAACAC
>JBGSOQ010000205.1:0-3255 GCA_041739035.1 Ignavibacteriaceae bacterium
TTCAGAAACACTTCTGGTTCCAATCATCACTTCGTGTCCGAGTTCATTCAGCTTTGCGGCTAAAGTTTTTCCGACAACACCAGTACCAAGAATTCCAATTTTCATTTTTTATTTTCCTTGCATTAATAAAAAACCGCACAAGAATAGTGCGGTTCGCATTGATTAAAAATTGTCCTATGATTACTTACGCTTAAAAGCTAACTCCATATTTTTAACTTCTTTTCCGTCAGAAATCATGTACATCTCAAAAAGCTGATTATTATCATCTATGAATTTCATCGTTTGGCGGTATTCAATTTCGCTGCCTGACATCGGATCAACCATTGTGCCCTTCATGTCGCATACTTTTGTTTTCTCATTATACTTTCCACGTGCCATTGTCATTCCTGTTCCTAAGTTATCAATCCAAGAGCTAAAAAATTCATTTGTTGCTTTATCATATGCAAGAAGGTTCATTCCTTCAAACGGCATTCCCATTACTTCACCGTAGTTCATAGATTTTAAATATCTGCCCCCAAGAATCATTTCGTATGTCGCTTTACCTTCGGAAACAGTTGGCGGTGCGGATGGACTATCCCACCATTTAGATACGTATGTCCATTCACCAACGGACTTTGCCATCATTTCGTGCATGTCTCCAGGTGTCATATAGTCCATCCACTTTTTCATCATTTCGTCTTGATTTTGTGCGAAGAGAGAAGAGGAAGAAAGTAAAATGAACGCCGTCAGAATTGTGTAGAGCGAGCTTTTAGTAAACATTTTGTTACTCCTTTTGTTGTTTATAGTTAATTAGATAAAATTATTTCTCTCAACGGATAATGAGAATCGCCTTTAAATATGAGTTAACGAAATAAGAAATAAATGAGCTATACGCAGAGCAAAATATAAGAATCGAATTATTACTATCAAATCTGAAATAATTCTGATGTGATTTAGAATACATCTATGCTATGGCAATATTTTCATTGGTGCGCATTATTGGATAAACTTTTTCGGCTTTGTCAAAATAAGGTGAGTTACGGTAGAAAAAGTCTAATCTTTCTAAGGGATTATTCCTAAAATTTTCATCAGAATCAAGCTTAGCAGAGAATTCTGCACTTAATTTAGAATCATCTTTAAGCATTTGTTTTGCAATTGGCTCCATTACATAAGCTTCGGCGTATTCTTTTCTTTCAAAGAAGGAATTAAAAAATCCCCATCTTGCAAAAGAATCCGGGGCCATTGGTTCAAGAAGATTAACTATTACACGCAAAGTACGCTGGTTAGTTCGAACTATGAATGTGCCTTCCGGTAGTTTTGCTTTTTCATCGAATGTCTGAACATTAAATGTTACTTGCTGTTTTCCCTCGTAAGGTCGAGATGAAAAATCATCATTTATAAATTTGTATCTCTCAACTAAAATTTGAGCGGGGGATTGCAAAACTTCATGCTTAATACCGTGCAATGTTAAGATATCAATCAGGTGAGAAAATTCCTTCGGTATCAAATAAGCTTTTGGAACATTCGCCGCATTTTTGATTCTCGTTTTCTTAAAGATAGGAACATCAATCAGAATTGGATTATTGGTGTAACGCACGACTTTACTGCCAGTTATTTCACTTTCCTCTTCGTAAGATTCAAATCCCTTAAAAGAAAATGTATCGGGTTCGTCGGCATCTTCAAAATCAATCGGTAGAACTTTACCTTTTTTAAAGTGATAATTAATTGTTTGATTATCTGCCTTTTTATTTAGTGAGATCAATTCTTTGTGATTTTTATTTATAAAATCAATAGTATGAGTCATTATCGATTTGGTTGAGAACACACGATTGCTGAACGGTTTTAAACTATGTGTTTCAACAAGCAGGCAAATTCTATTTTGGACAGCACAATAACCGGTTGAAAATCTTGGCAGCATGGGATAATCAATTAGCCCATCTGTCAGCTTTTCACCCTTAAACTCAATATATCGGGTAGTGAGAAAACCATCCTTCTCAACTTTTTTAATGATGTGTGAAAGGAATTTTTCCTTAATCCAGCTGCTCAAGAATTGAGAAATATTGATTTGACGCTCTAAGCCATAAGTTATGTGATATTGATAATCTGCACCGTTAGTTGTGTGATTATCAATCATAAAATCGGGCAGCCAATCACTGAAAAGCTTCAGCCACGCTTTCATTTCTGGAGAATCCGCCTTCATGTAATCACGGTTAAGATTAAGATTGTGAGAAGTAGTTCGCCAGCCCATCATTAAGGGTCCATTTTGATTCGGGCGATTGAAAGGGCTTAGTCTTTCATGTCCGTCAACATTAAAAACCGGTATAATCAAAAGAATCACATTTTTAAGAAGGTTGAACTTTTCTTTTGTTACCAGCATTTCACGAAGCAAAAGCATGCATGCATCTTTTCCTTCAATCTCTCCGGGATGAATTCCGTTTTGAATTAGTATAATTGCTTTACCGCTCTTTTTTGCAAGTTCAGGGGTAAATTCTCCATTACCGGCAATCACCAGACAATTTATTTCTCTGCCTTCCGGAGAATCCCCAATTGGGAACATTTTTGCATAAGGAGTTTTGTCAACAAACTTTTTGAAGTAGGAAATTGATTCATGATAGTTTGGCGACTTCTGCTGATTTGATTTTTCAAATAGCGTTGACCAATCAGTTGACATTGCCTTTGGTGCTGGAGTACTTTTTTTCATAGTTGACCACTTATGATTTTTATCTTGCTTCCCAAAGATAATAACAAAATCAATTGAACACTGATGACGCAGATTCAGCAGATAGTAACAGATTCAATCAGCGAAAATCAGTCGTATCAGTGTCATCTGCGTGCCATTGACTAAAAATATTTTATATCCCATTATTAGGAACGAATTTGATAAATTTGAGGTAGAAAAAAACCAATTAAATATCTAAAGGAATATCAGTTATGAAAAATCTTTTATTCTCACTGGCTGCTTTTATAATTCTTATAAACAATATCAATTCTCAGGATAAAAATATGACAAATCCGTTTTTCGAAGAATGGAACACCCCATTTCAAACTCCGCCCTTTGATGAAATTAAGATAGAACATTTTCTCCCGGCTTTTGAAAAAGGAATACGTTTGGAGAAGGTTGAGGTTGATGCGATCATAAACAACAAAGAAAAGCCGACTTTCGAAAACACAATTGAGGCAATGGAAAAAAGCGGAAAGTTGCTTACTAAAGTCAGCAGTGTGTTTTATAATCTTAACTCTGCAAATACAAATGATGAAATGCAAAAAATTGCTAAA
>JBGSOQ010000465.1:0-3289 GCA_041739035.1 Ignavibacteriaceae bacterium
GGCACAGGCTCTCTTATCGCCGGGTCGTCAGGTGGCATAGCTCAGAGGACCCTATAGACTCTCGCTTACAATAAAAAAACTGCAGAAGGTAATTTACTTGCCCTGATTCTAAGAAACTTTATTAATTAAGACAGATTATGAATAAAAGTAAAAAATTGTATAAACTAATCATTGCTAACGAAGAAAATGCTTCAGATTTAGTCAATGCTGACAAAGAAATTGCTTTTCAAAATGATGAGAAAAGAAAGCAAGTAGAAGAGTTAATCATTGCTAACAAAGAAAATGCCACAGCGTTAACCTCTGCTCAAAACGAGGAGAAAGGGAGGCGAGTAAGAAGGTTAATTATTGCAAATAAGGAACTTATGTTTCAAATCGAAGAGAAAGAAAAACGGGCAAATGAGTTAATGATTGCTAAAGAAAAAGCCGAAGAAAGTGACCGCCTTAAATCTGCTTTTCTTACAAATATGAGTCATGAGATACGTACACCTATGAATGGCATTCTTGGCTTTACAGAACTATTAAAAGAACCGAACTTATCAAGTGATGAGCAACAAGATTATATTCAAACAATCCAGATTAGTGGCGCACGAATGCTTAATACTATTAATAATATTGTTGATATTTCAAAAATTGAATCGGGACTAATAACTCTTGATATTCAGGAAACGAATATTAATGAGAAAATTGAATTCACTTATAAGTTCTTCAAACCAGAAGTTGAAACTAAAGGTTTGCATTTTTTATTTAAAAGCGGTTTGCCTGAAAAAGAAGCCATCATAAGAACAGACAATGAAAAAGTCTATGGGATACTTACTAACCTTATTAAAAACGCAATTAAGTTTACTTATGACGGTTCAATTGAATTTGGATATGAGAAAAGAGGGAATTACCTTGAATTTTTTGTAAAAGATACGGGGGTAGGAATTCCCCAAAAACAATTACAGATGATTTTTGAGCGATTCAGGCAAGGTAGTGAATCGCATAACCGGGGTTATGAAGGCAGTGGCTTAGGTCTATCCATATCGAAAAGCTATGTAGAAATGCTTGGTGGAGAAATATGGGTTAAAAGTGAAGAAGGAAAAGGCTCAATATTTTATTTTACAATTCCTTATAATACCGTATTAGAAGAAAAGACAGAATGGATAAATGCTTTTTCCTCAGAATATAAAGAAGTTGAAATAAATAACCTGAAAGTATTGATCGTAGAAGACGATGAAATATCTTACTCCCTTCTTACAAAAATGCTTCAAAAAATTAGCAAAGAAGTTCTACATGCGATAACAGGTGTTCAAGCTGTTGAAGCTTGTCGTAATAATCCTGACATTGATTTGGTTTTAATGGACATTAGAATGCCAATAATGGATGGAAATGACGCAACACGTCAAATCCGCCAGTTTAACAAAGATGTTATCATCATAGCTCAAACAGCTTATGCATTTTCGAATGATAAAGGAAAGGCATTAGAAGCGGGATGCAATGATTATATCTCAAAACCAGTTAATTATTCCTTATTAATAAAGTTAATCAACAAGCATATCCATAAATAGAACCCCCCCGTCACTCTCATCACTCGCACGGGGCGCGGCGTTAAATGGGAAGTTGTCACACTTTTTACGCCCGCTGAGGTGGAATTTGGCTTCGCCGGGCTTTGCTCCTCAAACTTTGTTCGTCAATCTTTTATCTGTTAAATTGCGTTTTCTTGTACCGAGTACCGAGTACCGAGTACCGATTACCGAGCACCGATTACCGATTACCGATTACCGAATACCGAATACCGAATACCGATTACCGAGTACCGAGTACCGAGTACCGAGTACCGAGTACCGAGTACCGTGTACCGAGTACCGTGTACCGTATACCTTAAACTTCTTTCTTGGGTCCAGCCATACTGCCTGACTGTCAGGTGTAAATTTGATCCATTTCGATAAAAAGTTGTATATTTGAAAAAAATAGTAATATAGTGGAATATAAGAACATAATTACTCTTGAACCAGGAAAACGTAGTGGAAAACCATGTATAAGGGGGATGAGAATAACTGTTGGTGATATTCTTGGGTGGCTGGCTTCCGTAATGACAATAAATCAAATACTAAGTGATTTTAATGAGCTTACTGAAATCGATATTCTTGCCGCATTAAGTTATGCTGCTGACAGAGAAAACGATTACCGATTACCGATTACTTTGCACCGCGCACCGTGTACCTTGTAACTCTTTCTTTGGTCTTTTGTCTTTTATCTTTTGTCACTATTCTTTTACCACGGAGAGCACGGAGTTACAAGGAGTAAACCACGGATCAATTCCCCATCATTCTTTTATCTTAGGTCTTTTAAATTGCCTCTTCTTGTACCGAGTACCGAGTACCGAGTACCGAGTACCGAGAACCGAATACCGAATACCGAATACCGAGTACCAAGTACCGAGTACCTCTTCCTTTGGTCTTTGGTCTTTTATCTTTTATCTTGGGTCCTTCGCCCTTCCGCTGTCACGGAACTGCGTCGCTTCGCTCCTTGTGTGCCCTGAGCCCTTTGCCCAAATACCTCCTTGTTAACAACTTCTCCTAAAAAAACTCTGATTTCAGGGTAACAAAATACCCTCTATCCTTATTAAACAATATTTATGGACTTTTTATGACCGTTATATCGACAGTTCCAACAGGAATTGGAGTTTAATAGAGAAGAGGGCAGGGGTGATTGGTGATGTTTTATAACGATCAGATAATAAGTCTGTTAAGATATACATCTTTCACTGAGATACCCATTTTCTCATGTGACTGACGTGGCGAAAGCATAAATTAGCCTGAACATTTTCAAAGATGATGACCTGGATTTTATGATGGCTTTCTTGATTAAAATCTATTATAGATAAGAGAGAGGAAAGGATTTTTCCCTTTCATTAAGTCATTTTACCGCCCACTAAAAATAATTACCGGATTTGAAAATTGATGAAAGATTTATTTTGATGGCAATATATTATATCCTAATTTTCGATAAACAAATCATTTATTGCAATGAAAAAAAGTATAATTTTCCTTTCTGCATTCGCGGTTTTAACAATCGCAAATATTCCTTATTATAATAAAATTGAGGGATTAAATTCACAAATTGTATCAGAAAAGTTCAGTTATGCTAATTCTGGTAGTGTGATTGGATGTTGTAATGAAACCTATGCCAATAACAATTATTGGCTTAATGATTGTGAAAAATTTATAGATTATAGTTCTAATTGTGCTGATGGTACTGAACGTTTATCTTGTGTTACTAGACTGGCTTATGATATTTATGATTTTTG
>JBGSOQ010000071.1:0-2963 GCA_041739035.1 Ignavibacteriaceae bacterium
TGTGGAGCTAAGCGGGATCGAACCGCTGACCTCTTGAATGCCATTCAAGTAAACTGTTTCGTTTATGAAACAGATTTAACGATTTTTAACTCTTTTTCATCCGCTGTGCCCAAAAGTGTGCCCAAATTTGTAAGAGTTGTAATTGCTTTACCCATTCTTTGAAGTTCGGCTGCTGTATAATGCTTTAAAGTTGTCTTGATATTTTTATGCCTCGCTAAAGTCATTACATCGTACACAGATAATCCGGAGTTAATCAATTTTGAAATATATGTTTTTCTTAAGGTATGGAATGTATAATTTGGATAGCCTTCCCTCTTTATAAATCTTTCAAAAAATTTTAACGAATTTCTCGAACTATAATTGAACAACCTGCCTACTCTAATTTTCCATTCTTTTAGAATAAATTTTCTTAGATCTTCATATAAAGGTATAAAATCTATTCTATCTTTTTTCTCGTTTTTTACCCTGATTAAATTTTCCCTAAAATCGATATCATCAAAACTAAGTGCAACCAATTCAGATACTCGTAAACCAGTCATTAAAAGCATAGCAACAAATTTATAATGTTGCTTATTAATATCTTCTAAGTGTTTCTTATCTGTATATTTCAACTTACTTAGTATCATCTCCAGTTCTTTATCAGGAATAACTAAGATCTGTTTAGCTTTGCACTGTAATTTTGGGATAGGATTTTTATCTATGTAACCTTTTTTTTCAAAAAATTGAAAAAGCACTCTGATTCCAAGAAAATAACTTGCAACTGTATTAGAGGATAGCATTTTCTTCTTTTTATCCGATATTATAATATCTTCCTGCATACATAATTTAATTTGCTCAACAAAATCCTCATTAACATCTTTTATTTTAATGTTTCCTGAATATTTTAAAAACTTGTTAAAAGCATATTCATAATATTCGATTGTCGAAGATTTAAGGTTTGATTTAGCCTTCTTGAATTCCAAGAATCCATCTGTAAGTCTTTTATTATTAATATCACTTCTGTGAAACCTGTCTTTATAAATACCAGCAGACAACTCATATTCCATTTGCTTCTTCGCCAATTCAGCCTTTTTCCTGTTGTCTCTGGAATCTAATAATCCAAGTGCTCTCCTTTTTCGCTTGCCTCCTTCTCTGTAATCAATATAGAGTTTTTTATTTCTTGCTCTTACACTAGCCATACTTCCTCCCTACTACATAATTATTTTATTTCTTTCCCGTTGGTTTACCTAATAATGCTGAATAACGTTCAAGTAAGTTGCTCTGATGTTCAATCACATTGTCTTTATCCTTTAGCATACTTTCAAGAACAATAATTCTTTCCTGCAATCCCTTCAATTTGTCGCGGAGATCTTTGTTCGAACCCTTTGCCCCGCTGCCTTCTAACGTCTCAAGCTTCAGCCCAATCTTTTTTAACTTAGCCATAAACTTTGGTGATTGATTTCTTATCCCCTTGGATAATCGAGCATCATCAAGCCCGATCTTTCTGGCAAGACTTGCCTGGCTGCCGAATTGTAAATTTATTAATTCTTGAAGCTCTTCTACCGGAATTTTCTCTGACATATTAACTCCTGGATAAGTTATAGATTGTTATTTGTTGTCTTTAATTTACGAACATTTCAGCATTTGTTCAAGTTTATTTCACTAATAGCAATAAAAAAGGCGATTCTGAGAATCGCCTTAAAATCATTACGCTTTTTTGTTTATAATTTTATTTAAGTATTACCATCTTTCTACTCTCAATAAATTCACCAGCCTGACTACCCATCAGAATCATTGCCTGAATATTCTGATCAGCATCATTTTGCAGATGATAACTTACAGTCCGGCAAGTATATGTCTAGACTCAAGCAAATATGGTACCTTAATTCGATTTTCTAGGTCAGTAATAAAACTCTCTGTATTTAGATTAAGCGAATTATAATA
This sequence comes from Ignavibacteriaceae bacterium, assembly GCA_041739035.1. GTDB lineage: Bacteria > Bacteroidota > Ignavibacteria > Ignavibacteriales > Ignavibacteriaceae > XYD12-FULL-36-8. The sequence goes on from JBGSOQ010000071.1 coordinate 1,924, forward strand.
ACTCCCTGCCTGCCCAAAGACAATTTGAGTAGATATACTATCATATTGATTTTCGACTTAACGGAAGCCAAGTATGATAATGATAATGGCACCAGATCAGTTTTTTGTGTTTATATTTTTGATTATTACTAATTAACACCAGCTTTAGAGCTTATACTATGATTTTAGATTGATTTTGTGAATGCTGAATGAATTATTTAATATATTATCACTAAATATTAAAAATTACTATTCCCAATTAGCGATATAAGATTCTAAAATGTTATTTAACACATTTCTTTGCTCTGGATTCATATCATAAACAATTTTCCTAAGTTGCATGGTAATCGATTCAGTTACTTTTTGAAAATCGATTTTTTTTGCTAATTTATAAATAAATTTATCTTCAGCGTTTAGACTTTCAATTCTACTTACAGCAAAATCATTTTCAAGTGCGTACAAATTTCTTACTAATCTCAGTAAAGAAATTGAATTAATTATTTTATTTATTGTCCACTCTGTAACACTTTCTTGGTCATCTTTAAGCAGTAGGCTGCATCTTATAAACGGGACCTTCGCTTGAAACGAAGCTTCATTCAATTGAATTCTGAATGCACACATATTTAAATATGCCACATCCTTTAAAATATTAAATTTTTGATTCGGATTTTTTTCTTCAATACTATTGTATTCTTCAAGAAGTTTTGAGATTAAACTACTATTACCGATAATCATTTCTGTTTTTATTCTTAAGCTTATTAAATATTCACTAAATGAATCTGCGTAAGATCCTGAATTACTGTGCAGTTTTATTAACCCGAAATCGGATAATTCTTCAAGAATCAGGGTAATAATTTTCTCATCATAATTATATAGGATTTTTAACATTGTCAACAATTTTTCTGAGGGCATATATCGTTGCTCCTCATTATTAAGTTTATTGAAGTAAGCGACAACAAGTTCTAAGACTCTTATAGGTGCGAGTAAATAAGTAATTGCAACTGGTTTTATTTTCCATGAATACTCATGATCATAAGGGAAAGAAAATATTATTGGTAAAA
>JBGSOQ010000475.1:0-4291 GCA_041739035.1 Ignavibacteriaceae bacterium
AGAGCTTGATTGAATGAATTGATATAATAGAACCGCAACAATATCATTCATCCATTCTCCGTTGGAGTTCGTTGGACAATCATTCAACCATGCATCCGTACAGATTGCGAACCCGATTATCTCAATTTCTTTTTATGACGATTCTTTCTAAGTCTTTTTTTCCTTTTGTGAGTAGACATTTTATGTCTTTTACGCTTTTTGCCGCACGGCATTCTTAACCTCCGTTATATTAATGTGATTCTAATAATGACTTTGCTTTTTGTCCAATTTCAGAATTGGGATCTAATTCAACTGCTTTGGCAAACCACTCTTTTGATTTTTCCAGATTCTGTTTTGCTAAATAAATTACACCTAAATTTAAAAAACCGGTTTGATGGTTTGGTGAATATTTTAATGCTGTCAATATTTCAGCTTCTGCTTTGTCGAATTGCTGAATATTGTAATAACACACTGCCATATCAATTCGTGCATTTGCATTCTTAGGTTCAAACTTTAAGTATTGATCATAATTTTTTGCTGCATCTTCATAAAATCCGGAATCGAATCGTAAATTCGCTAAATCAAGTATTGCATTGGCATTATCGGGATTCTTTTCAACAATATTTTTTAGTTCATTAATCTTTGTAACAGCGCTTAAATCAATACCGGAGCTTTGATTCTGTTGAATAACTTCTCTTGAAACTGTTTTGTTACCGGAGATATCAATCACTCCCGAAGCAACTAAAATAAGTACTACAACGGCAGCACTCGCTCCAATCAAGGCAAAGATTTTTTTGTTTTCTAATTTTTTCTCGGGAACAGCTGTCGATTCATTTTTATTTTTGCTTTGGGGTTTTCCTTGTTTATTAGTCTTTGTTTTTTCAACCTTTGGTTGATCAGCTACATTACTTTTATCTTCTATTTTCCCTGTTGTTATTTTGGATTTATCTAGCTTCACACCGCATGAATGACAAACTTTACTATCCAAAGAATTCTCGTCTCCACAACGATTACAGATAATAACTTCAGTAGCGTTTGAAACAGTTTCATACGGACTTTTAGATGAATTTGAAAGATTTAATTCGGATCCGCAGTTAGGACAAAACTTAAAATTTTGCTCAACCTTAGCTCCGCATTCAACGCAAAAACTAGCCATTCTTATTTTCTTTCATACCTTTATCAACAAGCTCTTTAAAGTCCTTCGAAAATTTAAAAGTTGGGACATAGTGTTCAGGTACAAAAACTTGTTCGCCGGTCTTGGGATTTCTTGCTTGCCGAGCTCTTTTTAACTTGACCTTATAAGTTCCAAAACCGCGAATCTCTATACCTTTTCCATCTCTAAGAGAGTCGATAACGGTTTTGAAAAATCCTTCAATAATTGCTTCAGTTTCCAATTTTGTTAAACCGGTACCTAAAGCAACTTTATCAACTATGTCGGCTTTGGTCATTTAATCACCTCAGATTGAATTATTATAACTCTTTATTTTTCAAGGGGTTAAAAATATTAAAATAGTTCTATAAAAACAATTTATCTGTAATTCTTTAGATGATAATTTCTTACGGAATGGCACAATTTAAAGAGATTTTTAAGTATCAAATTGATCTATAGTCTCAGTTTTCTAAAGGGTTTAGTATAAATACATCAGATTTTTGATGAATTCCGCATGGTATAATACTTGTCTTTTATGGTTATCACAGAAGATAACAATGAGGGTTAAAATTGGAACTTCTGACTATTATCGCACAAACGTTACAAGTTTTTTCATCATTCTTTTTACTAGTTATATTTTTTTCTTTCGTAACTATAAAAATGAAGAATAGAAGAAGTAAAAAGCAAGAGCTGAATTTCTCAAACCAGCAAGAGAGGAAAATAATTATGTCTGATGCAACTTCAACAAAAAGCAATACTAAATCCGAAATATATCTTGATGGTAAAAATTCACATAGTAGAAATATCGAATCAAATAATTTCGGATTTAAAAAGAAGATTAAAATTTATGCAGTTTACAATCCGGAGAGTCATCCGAATTTTTACCTGCACAACAAGCTGAATTGGTACAAAAATTTTGATTAATAAAATAGACAGTAATAATTTTATCGGCAATTTCTTCTGAATTACTTTTCAATTCGAATAATCCTAGCGGGATAACCGCATACCTCCCGCTAATTTTATCTAATTACTCATCTTAAGAATCAATACAAATCCCCAAATCATTCAATTCTTGACAAATAACAGTAATACTCTAATTAAATGAATTTTGAAAAACGAATTTTCCATTTAAATTAGAATTAGTTAATAATTAGTTTTAATAAGTTATTTGCAATAATAATTATTGAGGAATAAGAATGAAATCTGAAAAGTTATTGATTGCTGGAATGTCTTGTCAGCATTGTGTAATGGCAGTAAAAAAGGAATTGTCAAAACTTGATTTAAAGATAAAAGACGTCCAAATCGGTTGGGCAGAAATTGAATACGATGAGGAAAAACTATCTCATGCTCAACTTGAGGAAGCAGTTGAGGAAGCAGGATACGTACTTAAATATTAATTTCTTCCAATCGAAATTAAAGTACGCGAATAAATAAATAATGACAGAAGATAAAAAAAATATAGAACGCATCATTGCCCCTGTGGAAGGAATGACTTGTGCCAGCTGCGTAGCAAAAGTAGAAAAATCAATTCGTAAAATTGAAGGGATTAAGAATGTCTCGGTAAATCTAGCGACAGAAAAAGCTATGATCGAATTTGAGACAGGAAAGGTAGATCTTCAAAAAGTTACTGAAAATATTGAAGCCGCTGGTTACAAGATAGATTTCAGTGCACAAAAGGAAGAATCAGAAAAAATTAGAAATGAAGATTCGAATAAAATCGCTAGCACAAATAAGAAACTAAAAAACGAATTTATCTTAGCATTATTATTGAGCATCCCGATAGTTTTACTCAATATGGGTTCTATGTGGATCAATTTCGAGAAAGTTCTTAATGTTACAGTTTATGACATCAACAAAATTCTTTTACTTCTTACAACACCGGTAATCTTTATCTCAGGAAAAAGATTTTTCAAAATATTCTTTTCCAACTTAAAGCATTTCTCTGCCGACATGAATACTTTAGTTGCTGTCGGTACCGGTTCAGCGTACTTATACAGCACGGCAGTTACATTGTTTCCCAATTATCTTCTCTTAAACGAGCAATTGCCTCACGTTTATTTTGATACGGCGGCTGTAATCATTACTCTTATCTTAATGGGTAAATGGTTGGAGTCAAGAGCTAAAACAAAAACTGGATCAGCAGTAAAAAGATTAATTGATCTAAAACCTGAATTTGCTATTGTTAAGAAAAATGGAACAGAAGTTAAGATATCGTTGAATGAAATAAACATTGGAGACATTATTATCGTCAAACCAGGCGGAAGAATCCCAGCAGATGGAATTATTATTTCAGGAAGGTCCGTAGTTGATGAATCAATGATTACCGGTGAAAGTATACCCGTAGAAAAATTAGTTGGGGCAAAAGTAATCGGAGGGACAATTAATAAATCAGGTTATTTTGAATTTAATGTGACAGCAATGGGTGATAATTCCCTGCTCGGACAAATAATCAAAATGGTTGAAGAAGCACAGGGCTCAAAGGCACCAATACAAAATTTGGCAGATAGAGTTGCTTCGGTTTTTGTTCCAATCGTAATCATAATTTCGCTCACCACATTTATCATTTGGTTAATTTCGGGCAGTTCATTTAATGTTGCATTAATAAATTTCGTTGCAGTTTTAATTATTGCTTGCCCTTGTGCCCTGGGTTTGGCTACGCCCACCGCAATAATTGTCGGAACCGGCAAAGCTGCACAGCTTGGTATTTTAGTAAAAGATGGAGAAAGTTTAGAGAAAGCACACAAAATTTCTACAATTATTTTTGATAAAACCGGCACTCTAACTGAAGGCAAACCGATATTAACGCAAATTATTTCAAAAGACATCAGCGAAGAAGAACTTTTAAGATATGCCGCATCAATAGAAAAAAAATCGGAGCATCCCTTCGCAGATAGCATTGTTTTTGCAGCTCAAAAGAGGAATATTACATTGCCCGAAGGAGAGCTTCTCAGCAATACAATTGGAAGAGGAATTCTTGGAAAAGTTAATGGTTCTGAAGTTGCAGCAGGTAATCTCTCTTTTATGAAGGAAAGATCAATAATTATTGATCCGTGGGTGAACGAGGCTCAAATAAAATTAAATACAGGCGGAACGATTATTTTTGTTGCCATTAATAACACGATCAAAGGTCTGTTAAAGCTTGAGGATGTTGTTAGGAATGAT
>JBGSOQ010000310.1:0-4498 GCA_041739035.1 Ignavibacteriaceae bacterium
TTGATGTGGTTGTATCTATTTTTGTTGAGCCGATTATGGTTCCTGCCTTTGAAATTATCGAAGGAATAAATAATATCATTTCCGACAAGCCTATTTTTCAAGTCGTAATGCCGTTGCCGGAATCGTGGGAAAAGTACAGAAAAGACTCGGCTACCAAAAAACCTTTATTTAGAAATCCCGAAGATCCGGCAAAGGTTATTTCGAACATTCTTTTTTATTTGAATAGAAAAAAGAAAAGAAGTTATCTCAATCCTAAAGCATCCAATTTTGATTTGTCAAATACTTCGGGTTTTATTGATCAAAATAAAATAGAAACTCTTTGCGATGCGTACCGGATTCCGCTAATCAAATCAATAGTTGTGAAAGAAGATTTTCTAACCAAAACAGATTTGCCAATTTTTCCATTGGTTCTTAAGGGATTATCAAAGGATGTTGTTCATAAATCTGAATTGAATGCCGTGAAACTCAACATTAAGAATGAAGGGGAGTTAAGAAAAGCTGCTCAAGAAATTGCAAATAGTTTTCTAAAAAATAATTTTAAGCTCGAGGAGTTTTTGATTCAGCCGTTTATAGCTGCTAAGCACGAAATCTTAATTGGCGGTTTCAGAGATGCTTCGTTTGGACCTATGATAATGTTTGGTTCCGGCGGAAAGTATGTTGAGGTTTTCAAGGATACTTGCATAAAATCCGCTTATTTGTCTGACGAAGATGCCGGGGAGATTATTACCCAAACAAAAATCGGTAAAATTTTAATGGGTGTTCGTGAAGAAAAACCGGTTGATCTGAATCGGCTAATGAAAATAATTTTATCCTCAGCACAGATGATGCTTGATCACCCAAATATTATTGAGTTTGATTTCAATCCGCTTGTCGTTGCAAATGATAATTCATTTCACGCTGTCGATGTTAGAATAAAAACCTAACCGACAGCTCATTTTACTTTAATAGAACACGGATTTAACAGACTCGGCGGATTAAAACTGATCAAATCCGTCTTCATCTGTTTGATCTTTGAAATCCGAGCCCCATTCCTCTAAAAAATTTTTCTTACACAATATTGCTTCTTACAATTTTTAACGCTAAAATAATGCATCAATCATCAAGAGGGTTTTATGAAAGAGGGTTCTTCGCTGACAATTCTCTGTATGTCAAGTTATGAAAAGGGGCAAGATTTCATGCGCCAATGCAAGCTCGAGGGCTGCAGAGTAATTCTTTTAACCTCAAAAAGTTTAGAGAATGCTGATTGGCCAAGAGAAAGCATAGATGAAGTGTTTTACATTCCCGATATAAATAAGGAATGGAATATGCGTGATGTTATTTACGGTGTCAGCTTTTTGTCTCGAACAGAAACCATTGATCGAATTGTTGCACTTGATGATTATGACGTTGAGAAAGCTGCGGCGCTGCGTGAGCACTTGCGCTGCCCTGGTATGGGTGATACAACCGCCAGATATTTCAGAGATAAGCTTGCTATGCGAACACGTGCTTATGAGGTTGGAATTCCTGTTCCGGACTTTATTCATGTTTTAAATTATCAAAGAATTAAAGATTATATAAAGCGTGTTCCTTTTCCTTATGTTGTAAAACCCAGACTACAGGCCGGAGCTCACGGAATAAAAAAAGTTCTCAACGAAGAAGAGCTTTGGAAACGGCTTGATGAACTTGGGGATGAGCAATCTTTTTATTTAATGGAACGATTTGTTCCGGGAACAATTTACCATGTTGATTCAATAATATCTGAAAACGAAGTCGAGTTTGCACTTGCAAGTAAATACGGTAAACCACCCATGGAGGTTGCTCATGAAGGAAGAGTCTTTACAAGCACAACAGTGCAGCGCGGCTCTAATGATGAAAAATCTTTACTTGACATGAATAAAAAGGTTCTTCATGCGTTGGGTTTATTACGCGGGGTTTCTCACACCGAATTTATAAAAGCTGACTTTGACGATAAATTTTATTTTCTGGAAACATCCTCCCGTGTGGGCGGAGCGAATTTGGCTGAACTTGTTGAAGCTGCCTCAGGCATTAATCTTTGGGCCGAATGGGCTAAGATCGAGGTTGGTCAAGGCAAGAAGACATACGAACTTCCTGTTGTTAGAAAAGACTATGCGGGAATAATAACCTCTCTTGCAAAACAAGAGTGGCCGGATTTATCTGCCTATAACGATGCCGAGGTTGTTTGGAAAATGAAGAGAAAATATCATGCGGGAATAATCGTTTCATCACCAAGTTATGAGCGAGTTCAATCTTTAGTCGAGAACTACACTCAACGATATTATCAAGAGTTTTTTACTACGCAACCCTTGCAGGATAAACCTACCGCGTAATGTTTTTCACTACATATACTATGAATTTGCTCATTACATGTTGATATTAATTATTTTCCCACCATTTCAACACGCGCAATGCTCTTAGTGTATTCCATCTGCTTGGCTTGCCAACCTCTTCCATTTCAAAAAAATATTTTCCCGGATGTCGGTTTTGCAAAAGCCATCTTCCATCATCGGTTCTTCTTTTTATTACTAATTCAATGGCGTCGTTCAGTCTTTTATCTCTCTTCGTATTGTATTCTTGAAAGAAATCGAGCACCCTCAAAACATCATATCTCCAGCCGGTTGGAAAAGAAAACCTCGTCATATTGCTGTTAACTATATTTCCTGTGCGGTGTGATTTGAAAAGTCTGTGAATCAGCAAGAATTCGGTTCCTCTTTTAATGCTGTTTGAAATATTTTGATTTCTTGGCTCACAATTTTTTTGATATTCCCACAAGCCCTCAAGTACATTTATTGTTGAATGAAAGGAGCTATGAGTTGCCCCGTTGTAAGATTGACAATTCCACCCGCCGTCTTTCATTTGCTGTTTAAGCAAATAAAAAACTAAACTTTTTATTTTATCATCATAATTAAAATACGCAAGTATTGAAAGAATTATGCCTGTAACACATGTTTCGCTATGCTCATAACCCGGGAAATAATTTATTCCTCCGTCTCCATAAATTCCTTCATCCAACAAAACCTTACATGCTTTTAGAGCTTGCTTGTGTCCCGGCATTAGGCCAAGGTTTTTTAAGAGAAGCATTGTGTATGTCGTCGATATCCATTTGCGGCCGTAAAGAGAACCCGCCCATTTTCCATCCATTTGTTGGAATGAGAGCAGCTTAGCCCCCCATCCGCCAGAAAAAACTTTTCTTCTTTCCGAAAGGACTTTATTTTTAGACGAGGCAATAAGATGCTTCAACACTTGCCATCTAATTGATGGATCGCTATCAAGAAGCCATTGAAGAGTACTCTCTTCTACTCTCTTTTTCCGTAACACTAGTAAAAATGAACCTCATGGTTTTTCATTTTGCCATTTTCATATATAAATTTTGCACTGAAAAACTTATCCTGAAAGAGCCACTCAAGAAACACTTTATCGCCATCCCAAAGATTAAGCTCAGTTAACTTATCATTTGAAATCCATTCAAGATTGCCTTCTTGCGAATCAATTAATTCACCAGAAAATTCTTCCGCCGTAAAAATAAAAACATACCAATCTTCTTTGCCATCGAAATACGGAAAGGAAATAAAGCCGTGCAGTCTTGGATTTTTTATTGTCAGTCCGGCCTCTTCTTTTACTTCACGTATTACGCAGTCTTCAGGACTTTCCCCCTTGTCAAATTTACCACCAAGTCCATTCCATTTTCCTTCGTGATAATCGTTTTCTTTTTTAACTCGGTGGATCATGAGTGTTTTTTTTGATTCATTATCCATTACATAACAAAGTGTTGCAAGTTTCATAAAACAATTTTTATAAAAATATAGGTGTTGTAACTATTGCGGGAGTAATTTATGTTTTGATTGATTTTTTATTATTACAAAACAAATATAGCCAATTACTGCTTTTCGCTGTTAAATTATTTTTTAATATTTGGCTTGTAATTTTTTACTTATATATTTTAATTATTGATATATTTTCCTAAGAATAAAAATAAAAAAGGAGACTTAAATCCAGATGGCCGATCTTAGCAACGTTTTGAAGGAAACTGTTGAGACTGATAAAGAACAGTTTAAGGAAAGGATCAATCAAAATTCTTTGTTTCCAAATACTCATAATTCCGATCTTCTTTTCTCGCCTGGTTATGAAGATGAAGACGATGATGATGAATTTGAGGATGAAGATGAAGACCTCTTCGATGAAGAAGAACTTTTAGAAGAAGAGGGTTATGAAGAAGACTTCGATTTTGATGAAGACGAAGAGGTTGATGAAGACGAAAAGGATTTGGAAAAGTATAATTAGTTAATTACACGCCAAAATATTTTTCCTTTAAAAGATATTCCTTAACATAGTCGGTTACACCATCTTCAAGGGACCGTAGTGGTTTTGTGTAGCCGGCTTTTCTTATTTTATCCATTTTTGCTTCTGTAAAATATTGGTATTTCTGCTCAAGATGTTTTGGCATTTCAATGTATTTGATATTTGCTGGTTTAGTAAGCGCTTTGAACAAGGCGGTCACCAA
>JBGSOQ010000318.1:0-12253 GCA_041739035.1 Ignavibacteriaceae bacterium
CCGGGACGATTTCGATTAGCGGATTGGACAGCTATCACGAGACTAAAAGAATTGCTCGTTTATCTTATGCTAAGCCTGGGGTTGAGATTAAAGAAATATAGATTCTTTTGCTTGAATTAAATTTTTGTCGATTCACATTAAAAATTCTTGTATGTAAAACCCCCCTTTTTTTACATTCTCGCCTATCCCGAATTAGAATAATCCCCCCAAAAAATTTTTCTCAGACATCTCCCAAGATTTTAATAATTTTGTATTGTGGATAAAACATTGCCGGTAATAATAGTGGGAGTAAGACAGTGTCTTGTTAAAATGCAGTTATCCGTTTTCGGATGCAGAAATTTTATTTCCAACCCTCATTCAGAGATCACAGCAGCTCTTACATCTGCTCATAATTTCTATTTTTCTTCTTCATTTATTGTGCAGCTTTACCACAACGTTAAACCAGACATACTAAAAATTTTAAAAAGAAGAAAAAAGACTTTTTAGCAATACTAAAAAACTAAATAGGGGCAAAATCAAATAATATTTGAACGAACAGATGAATTGAGATAATAGCAAAAACACACGTAATAAAATTATAAATAACAATAGGGTAAAGATGAAAATAAAGATCTTATCACAATTACTTCTTACTGGTGTGATTGGGTGTCAATTTACTCTTCATGCACAGCCTGAAATCTTTACAGTTGATAGCGCAATCAAAACTGCGCTGCAAAATAATCGGGAGATAAAAACCGCCCAAATGAATGTGCTTAAATCTGAAGCGGCAGTAAGAGAAGCATTTGGTTATGCCCTGCCAAGCCTAGATGTTTCAGGGCAGTTTTATTATTTTCTTAAAAAACCGAAAATGGCCTTTCCAGATTTTGAAGCTTTACTTGGAAATGCCACATACGGAATTCTTTTTGATGAAAGTGTTCTTCCCCGTGATGATTCTAAGTTTAAACCGGTCAATTCAATACTCCAGTCATTTTCCCAGTCAAATAATTTTGAAACTAAAGTGCAGGTTACACAAACCCTTTTTAATTCGGCTGTGTTTCGAGGAATTGGTGCTTCACAAATCTATCTCGATTTATCGAAGGAAGAACTGAATAGAACTACCTCATCGACTATTCTTTCTGTAAAAAAAGCTTTTTACGGAGTGCTGTTGACAAAAAGTCTTTTAGAAATTACAGAGACGAGTTTTGCAAATGCGCAAGATAATTTATCCAACGTAAAAGCTTACTATGAACAGGGATTTGTGTCTGAGTTTGATTTGCTGCAAGCCGAAGTACGCGTTGAAAACATTCGCCCGGTAGTAATTCAAATGAAAAACATGCTCGATAATGCTAAGAGCGGGTTGAAACTTGTTTTAGGATTGGATCAAAATGCTATTGTAGATGTATCGGGAGAGCTTAAATATCACCAAGAGGTTTTCCCCGATGAAACATCAGCGGCTGAAATTGCAATGGCTAGTAATTATGGGATCAAATCTCTTAGTCTTAAAAAGCAGGTTGATGAAGAATTTATTGCGCTCGATCGTTCGGAATACTGGCCTGCACTTTATGCATTCGGGAATTACACTTATGCCGGATCGGGTGAAGAGTGGAAATTTCAAAATTACTCTTCAGCAATTGTTGGCGTAACATTATCAATGAATTTGTTCAGCGGAATGAAAACAAAAAACCGTGTTGAGCAATCAACTATCGGGCTGCTTCAAACGGAACAGCAGATAATGCATGCAAAGGATCAAATTGCAGTTGGAGTAAAGATGAAACTGCTCGAACTGAAAAAAGTTGAAAGCACAATAGAAGCACAGGAAAGAAATGTTAATCTTGCAAAGCGAGCATACGAAATTTCTACCATAAGATATAAAGAAGGTACGGGCAATCAGCTTGAAATTCAAAATTCTGACGTTGCACTTCAGCAGGCAAGAACAAATTTGCTTCAGTCAATTTACGATTATGTTATTGCTAAGTCGGAATTAGAAGAACTTCTCGGTAAGGTCGAAATCGAATACCTTGAAATTGTCAGCGATAGAAATTGAAAAATTGTAATTAAATAAAGGGAGATAATAAACAAATGAATTTGGTTAAAGCACAAAAATTATTAGGAGTAATTATCTTTACGGGAATTTTGGCTTATGCTGGCTGCGGCGATCAGAAGGAAGAAGCCAAGAGCATGGAACAAATACGTCTGGAAGAAGGAACCCCTGTTAAAATTGAATCGGTAACACCAAAGGGTTTTCAAAAAAATCTTACATTCTATTCGAAACTTACAGGAATAAAAGAGGCAACAAAGGGTGCACTTATCGGCGGTAAAATTGAAAAAGTAAAAGTTAGAGCGGGCGACAGAGTTGTTAAGAATCAAATAATTGTGGAGTTTGATGAAACTAATCCGGGCATTCAATTCGAGCAGGCAAAATCAGCATTTGAAATTGCAGAGAAAACATATTCACGCACAAAAGCTTTACTGGAAGCGGGTGAAACTTCTCAGGCAAATTTTGATGGTGCTGAAACGCAATACCTAGTTGCAAAAAGAAATTATGAGTCAGTTAAGCAAGCTTTATACATTCAATCACCCTTTGATGGAATCATAGTAGATGTAAAAGTTAAAGATGGCGATAACGTTAAAAACGAAGCTTACTTATTTACTGTTGCACAGTTATATAAAATGCGTACAAAGCTTTGGGCAACGGAAAATGAAATTGTTCAAATCAAAAAGAGAATGAAGGTAACCGCAGAATATTTGGGTGAATTATTCACGGGAAGGGTTACTGATGTATCGCTTGCAGCCGATCCATACAAACAAGCATTCTATGCCGAAGTGGAATTCGATAATCCGAGATTAAAGCTTACAAGCGGAGTTACGCTTGAGTTCAAAGTTCTTATTTATGAAAACCCAAATGCCATAATCATTCCAAGAAATCTGGTTAAGAATGATGATAAAGGTAAATATGTTTATGTTGAAAAGAACTCAATTGCAGTGAAAACTTATATCACAAATGGTCTCGACAGCGGCGGTGATTATGAAGTAAAGTCGGGTTTATCGGTCGGCGATAAATTAATTGTTCAGGGTGCAGGGCTGCTGGATGATGGTAAAAAAGTTAAAGTGATTCAATAAGAGGAAGTAAATATGTTTTTAGCCAAAGTCTCAATTAATCGTCCTATCATGACAACGATGGGGCTGCTTTTGTTTTTGATTTTCGGAGGACTTGCATATTTCACCCTTAACTTGAATTTGCAGCCCGATGTGAAAATTCCTTATGTAACTGTTTCTACAATTTATCCCGGAGCCGGTCCTAAAGAAATAGAAACTCTGATTACAAAACCAATTGAAGAAACCATTTCAACCATAAGCCAGATAGAAAGAGTGGAATCCTACTCACTTGATGGTGTATCAATTATAATAATAGAATTCAAAATGGGCAAAGATGTTGATGTGGCTAATCAAGAAGCAAAGGATAAGATAAGTGAAATAATTAATGATCTGCCAACAGATGCTAAGCAGCCAATAATTCAAAAAGTTGATATTTCACAATATCCTGTTGTAGATGTTGTTCTTTCAGGAAACTTGGAGGCGCGTCAGCTTTATGAAATAGCGGATAAAACTTTGAAGGATAGATTTGCTCAGATAGAGGGAGTTGCAAAGGTTGATATAACCGGTGGACAAGAGAGGGAAATTCGTGTGGTTCTTAACAACAGAGTTGTTTATGAAAATATGATATCGCTGCCGCAGCTAATGCAAATCTTAGCCGCGCACAATATGGATATTCCTGGAGGATATTTCAAGATAGGAAATCAAGAATTTACTGTTCGATTAGATGGTCAGTTTGCAAATCCCGAATTAATGAAAGAGATAACAGTACCAACCCCCTATGGCCCGAAAAAGCTGCGTCAGATTGCTGATGTACGTGATGCGGGAAAGGACATTCGGCAAAGAGCAGTTTACTTTGATAACATCACCGGTGTTAGAAATGAAAATGTTGTTCGTTTGGGGATTGTAAAAAGCTCAGAAGGAAATGTAGTTGAGGTTGCTGAAGGTATTCGTGCCATTATTCCCGAGATTGAGGAAGTTCTGCCCGAGGGCAGCTCATTAAAAATTATTAATGATGCTTCCGATTTTGTTAAGAGTTCAGTAAACGACACAATGAGCAATGTGTATCTTGGTATTATCTTCACAGGCTTAGTGCTGCTGTTCTTTTTGCACGATATACGCTCGACAATAATAGTAGCACTTTCGATGCCCACCTCGATCATCTCAACATTTTTACTTCTTCAAGTTTCGGGTTTAACTCTGAACATGATGACTTTGATGGGACTTTCAGTATCTGTAGGTGTGCTTGTAGCGAATTCAGTTGTAGTAATAGAAAATATTTTTCGTTACAAAAAATTGGGGGCAAATACAAAAGAAGCCGCTTATAAAGGTACTTCAGAGGTGACTGTGGCAGTACTCGCCGCAACACTTACGAATATTGTTGTGTTTCTTCCTGTTGCAAACATGTCTTCTTTAGTCGGGCAATGGCTTCGAGAATTAGCCCTAGCAGCAGTTTATGCGACCATTTTTTCTTTGATTATGTCATTCACGCTCACACCGATGCTTGCCTCCTTAATTATTCCTGCTTCTCAGAAAAAAGGAAAGCTTGCCAAATCAATCGAAAATATGGAGAGCAGGTTCACTCTAATTTATAAGAACTGGCTTAGTAAAATACTTCAGAATAAAAAACGGGCATGGCTAACGGTTGCCGCTGCATTTTTGTTGTTCTTAGCCACTGCAATTATTTTCGGACCAAAACTCGGATTTGAATTTATGTCTCCCTTTGACGATGGAAAAATTATAGTGGCCGTTGAACTGCCTGAAGGATATAATTTAGATGAAACTGCAAGAACTATGAGTTTAATTGAGGAGAGAATAAAAAGTCATTCAGAAGTAACGCAAATGCTCACTAACCTTGGAAAAATCAGCGACCTTGAAACTGGTACAAATATGGCGTCTATGAATGTACAGCTTGTTGATGTGAAACAAAGAGATATCGGCTCACAAGATTTTATCTCCGTTTTTGTAAGAGATTTGGCTGACATTCCAAATGCAAAAATAAAAGTTGATCTTGCATCAAGAATGGGCGGACCCGGTGCTCAGGTTCAATTTTATCTTCTCGGTCAGGATCTTGAAAAGTTAGAGGAGCTAAAAGCTGTTATCGTTCAAAGAATAAAAGATGTGCCCGGTTTAATCAATTTTGATAACAGTTCGCGTGCTGGAAAACCTGAAATGACAGTTTATCCTAAAAGAGAAAAACTTGTTGAAGCCGGTTTGACAGTTATGGATATTGCTTTAACGCTTCGTGCATCTATCGAAGGAATGATCTCTTCCAAATACCGTGAGCTTGGAGATGAATATGACATTACTGTTACTCTTGATGATGAATCTGTGAACACACCGGAAAAGATTGGTAATATCACCATTGTTTCTCCAGCTATTGGTGCTGTAAGGTTATCTCAAATTGCGGATGTAAAATTCACAACAGGGTTTACAAGAATTCTTCACAGAGATAAATTTACAAGTATATCATTTACTGGAGCATCTGCGGCAAATGTGCCGCTTGGTAATGTAACTCAAGAGATAGACAAACGATTGCAAGACCTTATGCTTCCGTCCGGTTATTCAATAAAGTGGGGCGGAAATGTAAAGATGATGAACGAAATGATCGCCGATATGATTTTCGCTTTCTTCCTTGCAGTGTTGTTAACTTATATGCTGCTTGCAGCAATTCTTGAAAGTTTGTGGCAGCCGGTAATGATAATGATAACAGTTGTGCTTGGGTTAATTGGTGTGATTTTATCTCTTTACATTACCAATATCGCTTTCAGCATTACATCTTTGATGGCAATAATAATGTTAATAGGAATTGTAGTTAATAATGCGATATTGATACTCGATTACACAAACCAGCTTCGCAGGGAACAGGGCATGCTGCCGTATGATGCTTTGATGGAAGCTTGTCCCACTAAGCTTAAGCCGCAGATAATGTCTGCTACGGCTATTATTCTCGGAATGCTTCCGCTTGCTCTTGGTATTGGTGATGCTGGCAAAGAGATGCGCATTCCTCTTGGTGTAGTTGCTATCGGCGGATTGATTGCATCAACTATTTTGACATTATTTGTGATCCCGGCCTTTTATTATGTGACTACACGGGTTAAAACTCAAACAGCCCATTAAATAAACAAATTGCGAGTAAAGTTTTATTAGATCTAAAATATTAAAGAGTCAATACCAAATATATTTTACATAAGATAATAATGGCTTCTTTAGCCGTCATGTGCAGTATTATTTTAGTGAAAAGGTAACATTACGATAATGCATGCAGATAACTTTTAGCTGATTTTAAGAGTTTTTGTTTTTTACCTATATCCATTTTGTCAAAAGTTCTTATCAGCATTCCTAATCTCGGATTAGATAGAAAAAACGTTCGGTGCTTATCCATAAATTGCCAGAAAAGTCCATCCCAAATTAACTGCCAATCGCCTTTTTTATAGTCGCTCATTTTCATTAAGTAATTACTGCCGCTTATATATGGTTTGGTTGACATCAACCCACCATCGGCAAACTGACTCATACCGTAAACATTCGGCACCATTACCCAATCGTAAGCGTCAATGAACAATTCCATAAACCAGCGATAAACATCATCGGGATCGAACTCACAAAGAACCATAAAATTTCCCATCACCATTAGTCTTTCAATGTGGTGACAATAACCGGTTGCAAGAACTTTTTTAATAGTTATATCTAATGGTTCAATTCCGGTAGTCCCATTCCAGAAACTTTCCGGTATTTTTCTTTTGAACCCCCAATAGTTTTTTGTGCGCTGAATCGATCCTGAAGTTTCATAAACTCCTCGGATAAATTCACGCCAGCCGATTATTTGGCGAATGAATCCCTCCAGAGAATTTATAGGGACTTTATTCTTCGCTGAAAATTTCAAAGTTTCATTTAAAACATATTGCGGTGTCAAAAGTCCGGCATTCAGCATAGGAGTTAATATGCTGTGATGTAATACATTCTCGCTTGCTACAATAGCATCTTCATAGATGCCAAATTCGGAAAATCGGTTTTCGAGAAATTGTTTAAGCCACTTTTTACTTTCGTAGAATGTAGTAGGATAAATAAAATCAGAATTTATTTCCCCGTAATTATTTGGGAAATGTTTTTTCACATAAGAAACTGCTTCTTTGTAATATTCATTTTCACCTGGGAAATTTACTTTTGGCGCTATTTTCTTCGAGGGATATTTTAATCTGTTTTCGGTATCGTAAGTCCATTTACCACCAGCCGGCGAACCATTTTCATCGAGTAATATTCCAAGCTTCTTTCTTTGCTTTATATAAAAATCTGTCTGTGAATATCTTTTTCTTCCCTTGAAAAATTCCGTCAGATCGTCTTTTGAGTTAAGAAACATCGGCGATTTGAATTGTTGAATCCTCATTCCGCTTAATTGTGCTGATTTAGCAATTCTTTTCTCTAACCAATCATCAACCACTTCAGTAAAATGAATTTCATCAATACCTTTTTGCTTCAAATGCGGAACAAGTTTTCGTATATCAGATAACTCGCTTTTTGACTCGACGTAAACAACTTGCTTTTTTTCTTTTTTAAGGTAATCCTCATAAAATTTTAATGAGGCACGATGGAAAGCCAACTTTTGCTTATGAAAGTTATACTGCTTAAAGAATAAGTTCTCTTCAACCAGATAAATAACTCTATCTGAATCAAGTGCGGGATGTTCTTCAAATAACTGATTCGGAAAAATCAGGCTAATTGATTTGATTTCCTTTGTATTACGATTTTGTATCATAAAGGAATTCTATTCTTTTCCGGCATAAAATTTACCACCTAATACCAAAGCTGCCGAAATAATCATTGCATTCTTAATAATATATTGTCCCTCCAGTGATGGTGTAAAAATATTACTATTCTGAAATGTTACCTCAGGCAATAAAACCAGGGGCATGAATGTTCCAAACATTTGAAGGAAAAGCAATGCAATAGCAATTTTAGTGGTTCGAGAAAATAGAAATGTGACTCCAATTGCGACTTCCCACCATCCAATAACTATTAACCAAAATTCAGGTGTACCAAAAGGCAACCAGACTACGGTAGCTTTTAGTAAACTTTCGGCTGAAGAAACGTCAAAAAGTTTTAAAATCCCAAACCAAATAAAAATAATTCCAAAAGAGATTCTAATGGCAGGAGTACTCCCGCGTCTCATCCACCTGGCAATTTGTTGGTCAATTTTTGTAATCAGATTATTCATAAAATTTTTTCCGGATTTATAAGCATTACTTTTTATTAACAAATGCATAAATCAAAACCAATTTCACCTGTGCCCGGATATAATTACTCAGCAGATAATTTGTTTCTTAATCACGTGCCTCAGCAGACAAAATAAAAATTTGCGTTGGTTTATTTATTAAATAATCTTTTTGAAAGTAAATAATCAACTCCAATTTTACCAGAACCAAGAACGATAGAATAAATACTGACCCAGAGAAATCCCATTGCAGGAAGCATATTCCAGGTTCCATCTCCGAATTTTTGAAAAAATATTGCAACCAGCATTGTGCATCCAATTAGAAATGCAGCAACACGGGTTTTAAGTCCCATGACTAAAAACAAACCACCAATAGCTTCACTTGCAGCAGCCATCCACGCAAAAAATACAGGCGCAATGCTAAATGGTATTCCAAACTTAGCCACATCTTCAGGGAACCATGGAGCAACTTGAAACAGAGATAAGTTTTTCTCTGGATCTGTCCACGGCATTCCAAATTTACTACTACCAAAATCAATTGTAAGCATTACTCCGCCAATGATTCTGGGAATGGCAATTAATATATTTGATGTCCACCCTTTTATATCAACGGGTGTAATTATTTTTTTAGAAAGTTCAATTAATTTTTTCCACATAAATCCCTTTTCTGATTGTTTACAAAGCTCAAAAGAAGAAGATATCTTTTTGAGTAATTACTGCTTATTAACAAAAGCTGAATACATCCAAACAAGTTTCTCCTGTGCCCGAATATAATCACTCATCAGAGCATTGGTTCCCTCATCGCTAGCTTCAGCAGACAAAGTAAGAAGTTCGCGTTGAATTGGAATAATAATTTTAAAAGAGCTAAGAATTTCGCCAACTGCCTTGATACCATCAGAAACTTCTTTGCTCTCAGAAACTATAGAGGCGTTAATATAATCGCTGTATCTGTGCTTTGGAGAATATCCTAAAGTCAGAATTCTTTCTGCAACCTCATCGATTTTAATAAAGAGATCATTGTACAGTTCCTCAAATTTTAAGTGAAGCTCAAAGAACTTTTCACCTTTAATGTTCCAATGATAACCGCGTGTGTTTTGATAGAAGATTGAATAGTTGGCGCGCAGTTTATTTAATTTATCAGCCAATTCTGCTGACTTATTAACATCTAGACCAATAGAATTTAAGTTTTTCATATTGTTATCCTTTTTTATTGTTTAAGCAAATATTAAAATCAAAGAAAGCACTAAAAAAGTAAAAGCAGGTAGTGATTTAATAAGTGAATCCTTTACTTTAATATGCATTACTATGGCTCCCAACATTAAAACCGCCATACCGATTGCCGCAGGTTTTATTAAATCAGGCAGAAATATTCCACCAATTAAAAGACAGGCAAGCGTTAGTTTTAAAAATCCTATTAGCTTCATAAACCACAGAGGCAAGCCGTAAGCTTCAAATTCCTCTTTCATACTTTTTGCAGTCCCGCCTCGCCAGCTAGTTGGTTTTCCAAATCGTAAAATCCAAACATTGAAAATTGAAGCTGCTATAACTACCTGAATAGCAATTTTAATCCATTCCATTTTATTACTCCTATTAGTTTTGAGAAAAGTTATTTAGCACACACAAAATATAATACATAAGGTTAAATAGCACTTATGAACAAGTATAGGTTTAACACCATAAAAAACAGAGAAGGCAAAGTCAAAGCAAAGCTGTCTTTTATTTTAAGTCTGACTCCAAAACCTAATAACATCAGCAAGGCTAATCCACCCGAGGAAATTAACATGATAAAACTAACTTTAAGACCAACCAGAAGACCGATGCCTCCCAGAAGTTCCAGGACTCCGGTTAACTTTGTAAACTTTTCTAACCCAAAACGCTTAAATTCATTTTGCATTTTAGACGATACAAATAAAAGACTTCCGTAAATAATAAATGAAACGCCTGAAATCAAAACTAGCAGTATATAAAGCGTGTTCATAAAAATATTTTTCTTGGGAGCACTATTGTTCCCACTCCATCTTCTCCGCCAACTTCACAACCCCTTCCGTTAATAAATTCATATACAGTAAGTGCCGCCACAGAAGCATCTAACATATCTTTTACTCCACCCGAAAATTCATTTAAGCATAATTCATACTTAACATTTTCTTTTTCAAGCATTCTGTATGAAGCTGATGGAAAGACCTCATAAACGAAGGGGAAATCTGCTAGCGCTGTAAAAATCTTGAAGCCAAGTTTCATCCAATTTGGAGATTTTGAATCGGTTCTTGTCCATTGCGGATTGGCGAGATTAAACGATTTAATAATTACTTCACACTCGCGGCCAAAACTCTTTTTAGATTTATCATCCCAGCTGTTTTTAGTCTTATCAAAATATCTTGTGCGAAGTTTTTTAATAGGCATTCGTGGTGCATCAATTCCAATTGCAATCCTTTTTATTTTATTATTTGTGAGTTCTATAAATAGTTTTTTAAATGATTGGGGAATATTTTCCTTCATTCAGCCGCTTGCAATATATTTTTTATTTTTATTGATTATGTAATAAGAACAACCCCGATTTATTTGAACATCAATTCCAGCGAAATAATTAATCATGATTTCTTTTCATACTCATCAATTTTAGCGCGAATTATCTCAGCACTTTTCTTCAAAAGCATTTTTTCTTTAACATTTAGTTTGATTGGCAGTACCCCCAAATCACCGTTGCCGCCAATTATATGAGGAAGCGAAAGAGTTACATTTTTAATACCTTCAACGTCATCATTAAAAGTGCTTACTGTTAACACGGCACGATTATCACGATTTATAACATCTACTAGTTTTGCAATTGCGCCGCCGATACCATAATACGTTGAGCCTTTTCCTTCAATAATTTTATATGCCGCATTACGAACACCATCATCTATCTTATCTTTAATTTTCTCGTTGAATTCAATTTTTCTAAACTCTATAAAGTCTTCGAAAGTAACTCCGCCAATATCGATGTTCGACCACGTGAGAACCTCAGAATCGCCATGTTCACCGATTACATAAGCATGGACATTTTGCGAATCAACACCAATAAGATTTCCAAGTAGAGTTCTGAATCTAGCTGTATCTAATGTCGTTCCAGTTCCGATAATTTTTGATGAGGGAATATTAAAATCTTTTGCAATGTTTACGCAGATGTGAGTTATAATATCAACCGGATTTGTAGCAACCAGGAAAATAGCATTCGGAGAAACTTCAGCCACATTTGAAATAATACTTTTCATAATAGAAGCATTTCGTTCCATCAATGCCAATCTTGTTTCCCCGGGTTTTTGACTTGCACCAGCGGCAATAACTACAATTTTAGCGTCCTTCAAATCTTGATAACCGCCGGCATAAACATCTGTTGCATGAGCAAAAGGGACGGCATGCTGAATATCTGCTGCCTCGGCAATTGCTCTTTTTTCATTTGCATCAATTAAAACGATATCACTTGCAGCTTTCCGCATCATGATTGCATAAGCAGCTGTTGCACCAACCATGCCGCTGCCGATTATTCCAACTTTCATACTTTCTCAAATAATTTATTCTCAATTTCTGCTGTATTTAATAGTCCTTCGCATTTATCCCAAAGTCTTTTTTCTTCAACAGGGCTATTGAATTTACATTTCTCTTCTTTTCTTTGATTAAAGAATCCACCATTGCTTCCGGTAATTTTTTCTGCCGATGCTAACCAAACAATTGTATCAGCGCCTTGCGCAATTGTTCTTCCTTCAATCAAAGCAAACATTTTAAGAAGAAGTTTTCCTGCTAGATTCTGCTCTCTGAATAATTCTGTGTCAGGAATAAATCCTGGCATCATCGAATAAACGGAGATATTATCATTTTCTAATCTTCTTACCCACTCACGAGTAAGCATTCTGTTTGCTTGTTTGGTTTGCTTGTAAGCAAGAGTCTCATTATAGTTCCTTTTGTCGAAGTTGATGTCGTCAATGTCAA
>JBGSOQ010000331.1:0-2142 GCA_041739035.1 Ignavibacteriaceae bacterium
TAACTAAAACGTATTGCTTTATTTCTCTGAAGCTTTTTCAGAATTGCTCGCTTCCGGCTTCTGTTCCTTACTCGCCTCATCAACATAGTTAAGCTTTAAATCTTTAATAACCTCGGTTAAAAATTTTTCTTCATACTCCGAAAGGTTGCCTTTGGTCTTAACTGCAAGCATATCGAGAGTGTCTATAGCCATCTTGGCAAATTCAAGGTTCCGGTCAATCTTATCGGTTACGGGATTTTTCAGCTTTCCCATTGACATCATTGCTAACTGCTGGTTTTGCATTACTAACTGCATAAAGAAAAGCTCGTTTGAACTATTTTTATCCATTTTTAATCAATCCTTATTTTTTAACTATCAAAATTTACAACATTTTATAAAAAGATTGGCGGAAAGGAATGCCTATTTTTATCTGCCAATGCTGATTTGTCTAAAAAACTTAAATTAAGACTTTAATAGACCTTTGCCACCTATAAACATTGTGTCTGCCCAATAATTTTCTTTTTAAATATGCGAGAGGTGTCTTCCAGGTGTATACTTGCTTTACTATACCGTGTGAATTAACCGTCGGATTTATCTTTAGGATTTTTCTTTTAATCTCCTCTAATTCTTCCAAATATGGATTGTAAAAGTATTTCTTAACTGTTTCTGAAATTATTCTTGGACCCAAGTCAAGTTTACCGTTGGTATAAAATTTAAGATAATGGAAGTGATAAAATATTATATCGAATTCCTGGTTGGTTTTTTTTTCTATTCCGTAAAATTTTCCGTCTTTCTTAAAGAAATCGTATTGAGAAATATTCCATCCGGCCAATCCACTCCCAAGATTCTGAAGCACGTGTACTTTTTTGAACCGTGTTGTCCAATCATTTAAGTACATCTGGTCACCAAATTTTCCATCCTCATGCCGATCGTAACACCAAATTATACATTGATCTTTCCACCAAGTTAATGCTTCCAATCCCCAAGCATCATTCTTAAAGGTGATAAATTGAACACAGTATTTACCGTTACGTTTTTCATCTTTTTTATATTCTGGAGAAAAACGATGTTCTGTTATCAAGATAGAGTTATTCCCAAGTTCATCAAAAATTATTTTAGGAGAGGAATAGAAATAAAGATCCGCATCAATATACGTGCAGCTTTCAACATTAAACTTCTTAATCACATAATGAATAGTTGCGGGTGTAGCTGTCCAGCAGTATTCAGCGGTTGTCCTACCAGGTTTTACATTTAAAAGCTCTGGACCTTCGAACTCATTTAGTGAAATTATGGTCGCATGAACCAACTTCAAATTTATTAATATATCGTAAGTAGTGTTATCAAATGCAAAAATATAAAGGTGAAAATCGCGGCAGGCCTTTTCTAATGAGTTATATAATGCCAGACCTCGCGATAAATAACTAGTATTGAATAGTGTGCAAAAATTATAAGTAGCTGCCATTTGAAATTACTTTAAATGCTTTTTAACTATTTCCAGAAATTCTGGAACACGATGCTCAAAGAGATGTGAAGAAAAAACTCGCCGTTGACCAGCTAAAGCAATTTTATTCCTTTCCTCACTATTATTCAATAACCATTTTGCTTTATCTACACATTCTTGTGCCGAGCGGAAAGTTACAACTTCCTCATCTTCTTTAAAGAGTTCATTAATGTTTACTTTCCAGTCAGTCAGTAGACAACTGCCGACTCCGGTTGTTTCAAATAATCGCATATTTGAAGCATATGTCGGTGATGAATCTGCATGGATATTGAGGACAACTTTCGAGGCATTTATCACATCATACATTTTCTTGCCATATACCGGGGATCTTAGTGATTTTCTAAGTCGAAGTGAATATGGTGTAATGGGATATACTAGGGATTTTTCGAGCTGTGATTTATACTTCCCAGTGATTTTCTCAGCACTGTAGTACAAGGGAATTAGCGATGTTAATATTGTTTTTTTTAAAAAATGATATGCAAAATCGAAATATTTTAAATCATAGGCAGAGGAGAAAATTTCAAGGTTAAGCTCCTTTACTAATTTATTTAACAATAGGTCTCTGTTTATATGAAACCCTATTGCCTTAAATATTTGACCAATAAATACAAAATCAAAAAGTTTACTCGTCGGTTCGGTCAAGTTCAAAATATTTTCATTAA
>JBGSOQ010000479.1:0-22201 GCA_041739035.1 Ignavibacteriaceae bacterium
GTTTATTTCTACAGAATAGATGCAAGTGGTGTTGATGGACAGAAGTTCAGTTCAGTAAAGAAGATGATATTAACAAAATAATTTTATCTCTTTAAGTTAGTTTATAAAGCCTCGCTGAAATATGCGGGGCTTTTTTTTGAAGTTATTTTCATGTGAATTGATACTTCATACTCCTTTTAATAACTTTACACACAATTTTATCACACAAAGGAATAGTAATGAAAAAATATCTTTTCTTAGTTTTAATACCTTTACTTATAATTTCCTGCTCTAAAACTTCTGATCAGGAATATTTTGATCAGGCTAAAAAATTATTAGATGAGCAAAAAACGGAAGAAGCTGTGCAAACTCTTCAATCATTAATTAATGAATATCCTGAAAGTAAAATAGCTCCAAAAGCTCTGATTCAACTAGCACAGTTATATCAAAATCAATTAGACAAAAACTTTAAAATTATTGAATCCTTCAATGAAGCTGAAAAATATTTTATGCAGGTTTACGAAAAGTATCCTGATAGTGAAGAAGCACCAAAAGCATTATTTATGTCAGGATTCATTTTGGCGAATGATTTAATGAAATACGATGAGGCAACTTCCAGATATAAATTATTTTTAGAAAAATATCCATCCCACCCATTAGCAGTTTCTGCTAAAGAAGAATTAGATAATATGGGATTAACTCCCGAAGAAATTCTTAAACGAACTGAGACTGTTAAAAAGTGAGTAAATCCTTTTCTGAATATAAAAGCTATCTTGATCCGAAAATAATATCACGCATCGGAAGTCTGGATTTACGTGCAAGATTGGTCGTTGAAGGATTTATGGTTGGCTTGCATAAAAGTCCGTACCACGGTTTTAGTGCGGAGTTTTCACAGCACCGTCCTTATATGCAAGGCGATAATTTAAGAAGTGTTGATTGGCGTGTATTTGGGAAAACTGAAAAATATTTTATCAAGCAGTATGAGGAAGAAACAAATTTACGAAGCTATATTATTCTGGATAGCAGTAAATCAATGGGATATTCTTCAGATAAAGTTATTTCAAAGATAAACTATGCTTCTACATTGGTTGCTGCATTATCATACCTAATGATTAAACAGCAGGATGCATTTAGTCTTACGATTTACTCTGATAAAATTCATAAACACTTACCGCCAAAATCTTCTAATGCATATTTTCAGCAGATATTAAAAGAGCTAACGATATTACAAACTTCATCAAATACAAATACTGCGGATTCATTAAACCAGGTTGCAGAAAAGATTAAAAGAAGGGGGTTGGTAATAATTATTTCTGATTTCTTTGATGATGTAGAAAAAACATTAAGAGCAATCAAACATTTTGCCCATCAAAAAAATGAAGTAATAATTTTCCAAGTATTAGATCCAATGGAAAGAAGTTTTGGTTTTGGTAAGGATGCGATCTTTAAAGATTTAGAAACTAACGAAGAGCTAACAACTCAGCCATATCAAATACAAAAGGCTTATCAGGAAGCGATGAATGAATTCACAAATAAAATTAAAAGAGAATGTTTAAATTCTAATTTTGATTATAATCTTATGGACACCTCAACACCATTCGATAAAGCTCTGTTTAGTTATATTCAAAAAAGATCACGACTTCATTAGAGCGCTTATCTCATCATAATATTTTTTAGAAAGTTGTTCTGAATAATTAAGAGTTTTTGATTCAGTAATTATTCTTACAATCGGTTCAGTGTTAGATTTTCTAAAATGTACCCAATGATCTTCGAAATCAATTCTTAACCCATCTTCGGTATTTATATTTTCGTTGGCATATTTATTTATAAGTTTTTTAATTATTTCGTCAGGTGATACACCTTTAAGATCAATCTTTTTCTTGGCAATATAGTAGTTAGGCAATTCATCTTTTATTTCAGAAAGTTTCTTTCCGGAATCAGCTAAATATTGAAGAGTGAATGCAATGCCAATCAATGCGTCTCTACCATAGTGAAGTGCTGGATAAATTACACCGCCGCTACCTTCGCCGCCAATTACGGCATTTACTTCTTTCATTTTTTGAACTACATTTGCTTCACCAACCGGAGAACGAAATGCATTACTATTATGCTTTCTGGCAATGTCCTCAACTGATCTGCTGGTTGAAAGATTGACGACTACATTTCCTTTGGTTTTACTTAATACAAAATCTGCTGCAAGTGTTATTGTATTTTCTTCTCCGAATGGTTCACCTTTATCAGTAATCAGAACTAACCTGTCAACATCTGGATCAACAACAATTGCAAAATCAGCACTATTATCTTTTACTGCCTTCATGGTTTCAACTAAATTTTCTGGTAATGGTTCAGGCAGGCGAGGGAAGATTCCAGTTTTTTCACAATTCATTTCAATCACTTCACAACCTAAAATGCTTAATAAATCCGGAATGCAATAAGCGCCAGCACCATTCACACAATCTGCTAAGACTCTAAACTTTTTAGATTTAATATTTTCTAAATCAATATTTGGTAAAGATAAAACAGCATTAATATGATTTTGTAATCCTTCATTATAAACTGTTCTCTTGCCAATCTTTGTCCAATCAACAAAATTATTTTGGACTTCTAAATATTTTTTCATCTCTTGATGTTCATCAGGGGACATAAATTGTCCGGTACTATTTAGCAATTTTAAAGCATTCCACTCATTCGGATTATGACTTGCGGAAATTGCAATTCCGCCTTGAGCATGTAATGTTTTTACGGTAAACTGAACCGTTGGAGTTGGACAGATACCGATATCAATCACATCTAAACCTTTTGCCAGCAAAGTTCCGGTAACAATTTGATTGACCATTTCACCCGTAATTCTTGCATCACGTCCGACAACAACTGTCCCCTTGCCTACAAAAGCTGCATATGCATTTGTGTATTTAACAATTACTTCAGGTTCAAGTCCATCACCAACAATTCCGCGAATACCAGAAATACTAACCATGAGAGTTGACATTAAATCTCCAAAAAATTCATTCTAAAATAATGATTTAATTGAATATCTTTGTTAAAAAGTTTTATTATGAAAAAGAAAATTCAAAAAATAAATCAACTGCTGATTGAACATTTTGGCGTTCCGCCAAAAGCAAAAAAAAATCCCACGCCCTTAGATGCAATTATTGGCACAATACTATCCCAAAATACTAATGATAACAATTCATATAAAGCTTACACAAATCTTAAAGATAATTTTAATAACTGGGATGAACTTGCCGAACTTAAAGCATCACAGATAGAAAAATTTATCAGGGTAGCAGGATTAGGCAAACAAAAATCAAAAGCAATTTATGAGATTCTTCAATCCTTGAAGAATAAAAATAAAGCGGTGTCACTTAATCATATTAAAAAAGATTCTGATGAATTAATATTAGAAGAACTTACTTCATACAAAGGAGTTGGAGTTAAAACGGCAAGCTGTGTTTTGCTTTTCTCTTTGGAAAGGAATATTTGTCCAGTTGATACTCACGTTCACAGAACACTGAATAGGATCGGAGTAGTTAAAACAAATATACCTGAAAAAACTTTTTATGAAATACTAAATAAAATTCCTGATGGTTCTGCACATTCATTTCATACAAATCTAATAAGATTGGGTAGAGAGATTTGTAAGCCAGCTAATCCAAATTGTTCAGTATGTCCTTTGAAAAAAATCTGTAAATACGAGCAAAAAAATCTCACTGTACATAAAAAACAAAGAAAAATTGATTTTATGCTTTTGGATAACTTATAAGATGAGACTTCTGAATGGTCCATTTCTCATCGGCTGTCAATCTCGCAAATCCAGGAATTTAATACAAAATTTGTATATGAAGGAGCTTCATAATTTAAAAACACCAAATTGTCATTATCACGAACCTGCCTGACGGTAGGCAGGAGTGAGAATCCACTTTATTTAAATCGTTATAGATTCCCGTTTTCACGGCAATGACATTGAAAACTTGACTTACAAACAGCCTCGTGACAAAAGATGGATTTAAGAAGTTTCAGTAATTAAAGATTCACTTTCTACTTTTATCTAAAAACTATTTCTCTTAACTTTGAAATAATTATTCACACCAATAACTAATCGGAGTTTTTTTAATGACTAACAATTTAGGTTTAATTGGTTACGATTTTGTAGAGTTCTATGTTGGCTCGGCAAAGATGTGGGCTTATTGGCACACAAAGGCTATGGGGTTGCAAGTTAAGGCTTACCTTGGACCTGAAACAGGCAACAGAGATAGAGTTTCATATTTTCTCGAAAAAAATAATGTTCGAATTGTGCTCACTTCTGCCGTTAAACCATCAACTTATGACGTTGCTTCATTTGTTGAAAAGCATGGAGATGGAGTAAAGCGCTGGTCAGTGCGAGTAAAAGATGTGAGTAAATCATTTGAAACATCTTTACAAAACGGCGGCATTCCGGTGCGATATCCCAAAAAGAGTGAAGATGAAAATGGATTTATTGAAGAGGCTGCTATAAAACTTTATGATGATGCGGAAATAGTTTTTATTAATCGTGATAATTATAAAGGGTTATTCAAGCCCGGATATGGAAAACCTGTACAAAATATTACAATCTCCGGCGAAGATACCGGATTGGAAACCGTTGATCATATCGTTGGCAATGTTAGAACTAATGAGATGAATCTTTGGGCAAATTATTTGAACAAAAGTTTGAACTTTGAAACATTCATAGAATTCGGTGAAGGCGATATCTCAACTAAGTATTCTGCATTGCTTTCCAAAGTTGTTAGATCACGCGAAGGAGCTCCAATAAAAAATCCTATCAATGAACCATTTGAGGGAATAAAAAAATCTCAGATCGAAGAATACATTGATGAGTATTTTGGTTCGGGTATTCAGCATGTTGCTATTACAACAAAAGACATTATCTCAACAATAAGAGCAATGCGTGCAAATGGTATTGAGTTTTTAAGCACTCCACCTGATACTTACTATAAAATGTTAAAAGAAAAAGGATGGAACATAAAGGAAAACATCGATGAACTTCAGAAGCTTGGAATTCTTTGCGACTTAGAAGGTAAAGGATATTTGCTGCAACTGTTTACCAAACCTGTCGGGGACAGACCAACATTTTTTTATGAAATTATTCAGAGATGTGAAGGTGCTGAGGGATTTGGACAGGGTAATTTTCAGGCTTTGTTTGAATCGATTGAAAGAGATCAGGCAGTAAGAGGAAATTTAGATAAAGAATGATTGAGCCTGCCTAACGGCAATCAGGTTTAAGTTCAAGATCAGGTTCAAGTTTAGGAATTAGAAAAAAACAATAGGAGTTTTAAATGCCATTTTATGTTAAAGTAGGAGAAGTTCCTCCGAAGCGTCATACTACTTTTTTTAAGGAGGATGGAAAATCTTTATATCGTGAAGAACTTTTTAGCACGAAAGGATTTTCAGGTATTTATTCAAATAAGTATCATCTTTATATGCCAACTGAGGTTGAAAAGATTGATGAGGTGCATATAGATTCATCTGAAAACGATTGGAAGGAAGCCCCATTAGAGTATTATCATTTTATCACTGATAAGAAAAAATCATCTGGCAATATTATCACTGCACGAAATGAATTTCTAAAGAACGAACATTGTGTAATGTCAACTGCTCATGTTTCTGAGGATACAGAATATTTCTACCGTAACAGTCAGATGCACGAAATGTTATTTGTACATCATGGTAAAGGTGTTTTATTATCTGAATATGGGAAAATAGATTTTGCTGAGTGGGATTATTTAATAATTCCAAAAGGAACAACATATCAAATTAAGTTTGATGATTATAAAAACAATAAACTTTTTATAGTTGAGTCTGATACTCCGTTCGATATTCCAAGACACTTTAGAAATGAATACGGGCAGTTAACTGAAGAAGCACCTTATTATGAAAGGGATTTTCGCGTTCCTGAATTTACCGAGCCAATTGATAAAATTGGTGATTTCAGATTACGCTTAAAAGTTAGAAATAGAATGTTTGAGTATAAGTTGCCCCACCATCCATTTGATGTTGTTGGCTGGGATGGTTTTCTTCATCCTTATGCTTTTAACATTAAAGAATATGCACCTAAAGTTGGTAAGATTCATCTTCCTCCTCCGATACATTTAGCATTTGTGACTCAGCATTTTGTTGTTTGTAATTTTGTTCCTCGCTTGTATGATTTTCATCCAGATGCCATTCCTGCACCATACTATCATTCCAACGTAGATAGTGATGAAGTGTTGTATTATGTTCATGGAGATTTTATGAGCAGAACAGGAGTGCAGGAAGGATCAATTACATTGCATCCAATGGGAATTCCACACGGACCTCAGCCCGGAAAAACAGAGGCTTCTATTGGGAAAAAAGAAACGGAAGAATATGCCGTAATGATTGATACTTTTACTCCTTTGCATGTTACACAAAACGTTAAAGCAACAATGGTACAGGATTATAGTCAATCGTGGTTAAAAAATAAATAATTTGATATAAGGAATGTGAAATGAAATTAGTTTCATATAAAGAAAAAAAAATAGATAGAATTGGAATCTTTTATGAAGGAAAGGTTTATGATCTTCAAAAATCTGCTTCATCGCTAAAGATAAAATTACCCTCAACAATGAAAGAATTTCTTGAGGGTGAAACAAAGTTTATGAACTTAGCAAAAAAAGTTTTTAATGCTATAAAAAAAGGTAAAATGAAATCTGGATTAAAATATAGCAGTCTTAATCTTTTAGCACCGGTTCCTTTTCCCACTTCGCTGCGTGATGGATATGCTTTTAGACAGCATGTATTTACAGCAAGAAGAAACAGGGGAGTTGAAATGATTCCCGAGTTTGATCAATTTCCAATATTTTATTTTGGAAATCATAATACAGTTTTTGGTGAAGGCACAATAAAAGTTGAAGATGATCATCTTGAAAAACTGGATTTTGAATTGGAGTGCGCAGTTGTTATTGGCAGGAAAGGTAAGAATATATCTGTAAAGGATGCAGATTCGTACATTGCTGGTTATTTGATAATGAATGATTGGTCTGCAAGAGTATTACAGATGGATGAAATGAAATTAAATCTTGGTCCTGCAAAGGGAAAAGATTTTGCTACATCTATTGGCCCCTGGTTCGTTACAGTTGATGAATTGGAACCATTTAAAATTGCTACATCATCTGGAAATAAATATGATTTGAAGATGAAAGCCCGGCACAACGGTAAACAAGTTTCAGAAGGTAACTTAAAGGATATGAACTGGACGTTTGCGGAATTGATTGAGCGTGCGTCTTATGGCGTTACACTTTATCCCGGTGATGTGATTGGCAGCGGAACAGTAGGAACAGGCTGCTACTTAGAATTAAATGGTACATGGGGATTAGAAGCAAAAGAGAAAGGTCAAGCATTTACTCCAATCTGGATAAAAGATGGAGACAATTTTGAATTAGAGATTACAGGTCTTGGAGTTTTAAGGAATAAAATTAAAAAATCTAAAACTAGTCGATCAATTTTAGCTAAGAAAAAATTATAATGAAGCACATTATACCAAATGAATTATCAGTCCCAGAAGTTCAAAGATTGTTACAGGGTGGTGTTGGACCAAGACCGATTGCATTGGTATCCACAATATCTAAAGATGGAATAAATAATCTATCACCTTTTTCATTCTTTAATGTATTTGGAGCAAATCCTCCTGTTATAGCTTTTTCACCCTCAAGAAGAGGAAGAGATGGTTCTTTAAAAGATACTTATCTCAATTTGATGGAGATCAAAGAATGTGTTGTCCAAGCTGTAACCTATTCAATGGTAGAACAAGTTAGTCTCGCATCTACTGAATACGAAAAGGGAGTAGATGAATTTATTAAAAGTGGTTTGACACCAATCGATTCTGATTTGGTTAAACCCAAACGAGTTAAAGAATCTCCATTTCAAATGGAGTGTAAACTTTTAGATATGATGAGTTACGGAGATGGTGGAGCTGCTGCAAATATTGCAATCTGCGAGGTGATTAAATTTCACGTTTCAGAAGATATTTTTGAGAGTGGATTGATCCACCCAAATAAAATAGATTTGGTTGCAAGAATGTCCGGTGATTTTTATTGCAAAGCATTTGGAGAAAATATCTTTGAAGTTGAAAAACCTGTAAAGAAAAAAGGGATTGGTGTTGATCAGCTTCCTGAATTTATCAGGAACTCAAATATTTATTCAGCTAACAATCTAGGTAAATTTGCTAATATTGAAATGATACCTTCTGAGAATGCTGTAAATGAAGTAATAGAAGAAGTTACAGGTAAGCACTTAAATGATATAGAACTGTCTTTGCATGCATTTCGCTTCTACAAAGAAAAGAATAATTACCTGTATATGCTCAAGTATATTTTAATGAGTCCCGATATTTCAAATGAAGATCGTAAGCAACTTCTTGAGCAAACTGCAAAGTGTGCATTAGAATCAAACGATAATGAATTCGCCTGGAAAACTGCATTGTATGCCGGAAGATTTAAATAATAATCAACAGAATAATATTTTGAAAGAACCGCTCTGGATTCCCTCAACAGATCGAATCAATAATTCAAATTTAGCGCAGTATATTTCTTTTGTTAGAACTAAATACAATTTTAGCGGCAAGACTTATTCGGATTTGTATTACTGGTCTGTTAATAACATCGAAGACTTCTGGGAATCTATCTGGAATTACTCTTCCTTAATTCATTCACAATCCTATAACCAAGTTCTAGTGAGAAAAGAAATTTATAACTCTCAATGGTTCACAGGTTCCAAATTTAATTTCGCTCAAAACTTATTACGATTTAATGACGATCAAACAGCAATAATAAGTTATAGAGAATATCATCCTTCTGTTCATCTAACTTATAAAGAACTTAATATACTTGTTGCCAAAGCAGCTCAAGGATTAAAACAACTTGGTGTAAAAAAAGGATATAGAGTCGCTGCTTTTATTTCAAATATTCCTGAAGCAGCGATTACAATGCTGGCTGTTACAAGTATCGGAGCAATATGGAGCAGCACTTCTCCCGATTTTGGGACTCAAGGAGTTATCGATCGTTTTGGACAGATTGAACCAAAAATATTTCTTGCAATAAAAAGTTATTATTATAGTGGAAAGCACATCGATTGCTCAGAGAAAATTAGAAGTATAGTTGAAAAAATATCAAGCATTGAAAAAGTTATTTTAGTTGATGAGTTCAACAATTTTACGGAATCAAAATCAATTGACATTAATATCCCTAACTCAATTAATTTTAAGGAGTTAATTGATAATACTTCAGAACAAATAATTTATGAGCAGACTGATTTTGATCATCCTGTCTATATAATGTATTCATCAGGTACAACAGGTATTCCAAAGTGTATTGTTCACGGAGCAGGCGGAACTTTACTGCAGCATTTCAAAGAACATGTACTTCATACAGATTTTAAGAGAGATGATACTGTTACGTATTTTACAACCTGCGGATGGATGATGTGGAATTGGCTTGTTAGTGCTCTGCAGATCGGAGCATCAATTTTACTTTATGATGGCAGCCCGATTCATCCCCATAAAAACATTTTGTGGAAACTTATTGAACAGGAAAAAATATCTGTATTTGGTACGAGTCCAAAGTATCTTTCGATGATTGCAAAATCCGGTTACACTCCCAAAGATGATTGTGATCTAGCATCATTAAAAACTATCCTATCAACCGGTTCGCCCTTATCAGATGAAAATTTTAATTGGGTTTATTCTAATGTTAAAAAAGACTTACTTCTAGCTTCCATCTCAGGCGGAACAGATATTATCTCTTGTTTCATGCTCGGATGTCCAATCATTCCGGTTTACCCTGGAGAAATTCAAACCAGAGGATTAGGAATGAAAGTAGAAGCCTGGGACGATGACGGAACATCACTCCAAAATGAAAAAGGTGAACTTGTTTGCACAGCGCCATTTCCATCCCGTCCCATTTATTTTTGGAATGATCCAGAAAGTATAAAATATAAATCTGCATACTTTGAACATTTTACTGGAGTTTGGCGTCACGGTGATTATATCACAGTTACAGAAACAGGTGGCGTAATTGTTTACGGCAGATCTGACGCTACATTAAATCCGGGAGGGGTGAGAATAGGTACAGCAGAAATTTACAGGATAGTTGAATCTATTGATGAAGTTGCGGATAGTTTAGTCGTTGGTCAAAATTGGAATAATGATGTAAGAATTATCCTTTTTGTAGCGTTAAAAAATGATATAAAATTAAATGATGACTTAATTGAAAATATTAAGACCAAGATTAGAATCAGTGCAACTCCAAGACACGTCCCTGCATTAATCCATCAAATAAAAGAAGTACCTCATACTATTAGCGGCAAAAGAGTAGAACTTGCAGTAACAAAAATTCTAAATGGTGAGAAGGTTGATAACAAAGATGCACTTGCAAATCCTGAATCTTTAGATCAGTTTTATGGGATATTATAACAGCTGCACTTATCAATCTAAACCTCTGAAACTAAATCAGATATTCCTTATTTTAACACTAACAAAAATTAAAAATTATATTTAGGAGAAATAAAAATGCACGAAAAAAGTATTGAGCTTTTAAATAAAGCAATTGCAGATGAACTATTTGCAGTTCATCAATATATGTACTTCCATTTTTTATGTGATGATCAAGGTTACGATTTATTAGCCGGATTATTCAAACGCACTGCGATTGATGAGATGCTGCACGTTGAAAAACTTGCAGAAAGAATTCTATTCCTGAAGGGTGAAGTAGAAATGAAAGTCGGTGGTGAAGTTGAAAAAATTAAAGATGTATCAAAGATGCTTCAGAAAGCGGCAAATATGGAGCAGGAAAGTGCTCGAGATTATAATATATGGGCAAACGAATCATCCGCAAATGCGGACGCTATGACTAAACAGATATTTGAAGGCTTAGTAGCTGATGAAGAAAGACATTTTGATCAATATGATACTGAAGCTGATAATCTTAAAAAATTTGGTGATCGTTACTTAGCACTTCAATCAATTGAAAGAAGTAAAAATCTTTCTGCTGCAGGAAGACCTGTAGAATAAATCTTTGTAATGATAGGTTTTTAAAATTTAAAAAGTATTTATTGTCATTCCCGCGAAAGCGGGAATCTATTTTTTAAAGATGCTAGATTTCAGATTACTTTGTATAGTCAAAATAATAGAAATGTACTTGAAAAGAGTAATAGTTTAATGAGAAAAGATGTTACAGGAATAATTTTAGCTGGTGGTAAAAGTTCAAGAATGCAAGTTGATAAAGCATTACTTAAACTTAATGGAAGAACAGTAATCGAAAATATTGCTGAGAAAATGAAAAATACCTTTTCCGAAGTTTTAATAAGCACTAATGCT
Organism: Ignavibacteriaceae bacterium; assembly: GCA_041739035.1. Taxonomy (GTDB): domain Bacteria; phylum Bacteroidota; class Ignavibacteria; order Ignavibacteriales; family Ignavibacteriaceae; genus XYD12-FULL-36-8. The sequence goes on from JBGSOQ010000479.1 coordinate 11,348, forward strand.
ATTGATGATTACAAATTTTTAAATCTACCCTTAATTAAAGATATTTTTACTCACAAAGGTCCACTTGCCGGAATTCACTCTGCGCTAAAATATTCATCAACCGAAAAGAACTTTATAATTTCTTGCGATATGCCTTTGGTTTCAAGTGAATTAATAAATTTTATTGCAACTTATAATTCAGATAAAAAGATTATTCTTCCAGAAACTGAGGGAAGAATTCAGCAATTGTGTGGTATTTATTCCAAATCACTTCTGCCCGGAATTGAAGAGATAATTTTAGAGTCAGAAAAAGATCGGAACATTAAAGGTAGTATTTACGATTTGATTGAGAGTGTGTCTGCAGATTTTGTTAGTGTGGAGTCTTTAACTTTTTATGATAAAATTTTTTTCTTAAACATGAATACTCCAGAAGATTATAAATCGATAAAAAATATTTACGAAGATAATTGAAACCGATTTATAAAAATTCAGTTTTAATTTTATTATTGTTTATTACGGTTTACTTTGCTGCAAACCAGTTAAGTGACAAATATTTTATCAACAGGACTTTTAATGGTTGTGTTGATTGCCACGATGAAATGGTTGGATTTGAAGAATCACACTCGCCAGAAATTGTTGGATGTAATGCCTGCCATCTCGGAAACCCTAATATGACAAATAAAGATTTTGCGCATAAAGGAATGATTTTAATTCCCGGTAACTTATCTGATGCAGGTAAAACTTGCGGCATTACAAATTGTCATCCCGGAATTCCTGAAAGAATAAGTTCTTCTTTAATGAATACAATGAGTGGTGTTATTTCCGTTAATCGGTTTGCATTTGATGAACTAGCTAAACCTGAAGGACATTTTAATGTAAAAGATTTAACTCAATCAAACGCTGATAATCATAACCGAAATCTTTGTGCCTCGTGCCATCTCGGGAATGTTAAAACAGAGTGGAGACCAATAGATGAACTGTCTCGCGGTGGTGGATGCAATGCCTGTCATTTGAATTACAGCAATGAAGCAATTGAACAATTAAAAAAATATCAAAATTCAAAAGTCAAAAATCAAAAATTAAAAGAGGCAGAAATTGAATTTCCTAAGATTCATCCACAACTCAATTTAAATATAACTAATAATCATTGCTTCGGATGTCACAGTCGATCTGGAAGAATCTCTACAAATTATGAAGGCTGGTTTGAGACACTTACGATCTGGGATGCTGTAAAGGGAAATAAAGAGTATAGAATTTTAATGGATGACAGAGTTTTTCAAAAAGCCGAAGACGATGTTCATAATAAAGCAGGAATGGAATGTATCGATTGCCATGTTTCAATGGAAATAATGGGTGATGGAAATTTATATCAGCATATGGATGAGCAGTTGAAAGTGCAGTGTATTGATTGTCATTCAAGTAAAACAAATTCTATCGGTTATGATCAACTTGATTTTGAATCAAAAATAATTGTTGATCTTAGAAAATCTAGAATTGAAAACACGGAATTTCTTAAAACAGTAAAATCAAATATTCCACTAATAAACACTTATGTAACATCTCACTTAGAAAAATATCTAATAACAAAATCATCGAACAAAAAACTACAACTAAAACGACCAAAACAAATTTGTGTTGAAGGTAAATCACATCAAAGATTAAATTGCCAGAGTTGCCACACTGAATGGGTTACGCATTGTGTTGGCTGCCATACTGAGTTTGATCCAAAATTGGAAGGTTACGACTTACTTAACAACAAAGATATTGTTGGAAGCTGGAATGAAATTCCAAGTGATTTTTATATTGACTATCCTGTGCTTGGAATTAGAAAAGATAAATCAGGTAAAGAAATTGTTGATACATTTATTCCTGGAATGATTTTAACAATAGATAAACTTAAGAATCCACAAAAGAAAATATTTAAGCGATTATTTGCTGTAACATTTTCTCATACGATAAATAAAACTGGAAGAAGTTGTAAATCTTGTCATAACAATCCGCTTGCACTTGGATATGGAAAAGGAAAGTTAAGTTATATTATAAAAAATGAAAATTATCCAAGCTCGAATGCAATGTCATTTCCACGAAAGTGGGAATCCAAAGAACCTAACAATAGTGAGATTCCCGTTTACACGGGAATGACAAACTATTATTTTAGCACAGAACAGAGAACTTTAAATAAATCCGGTCATTGGAGTTTTGAACCAGAATTTTCAAATCATGTTGAAGATAATTTACCTAAAGATGCCTGGATCGGTTTTCTTAAAACCAGAGATGAAACCTCAACTACTAGAACTTATACAAGACCTTTCACGATCGCTGAGCAGAAAAGAATTTTACTTGTTGGTTCTTGTTTAACTTGTCACGAAGAAAATTCAGAAGTGATGAAAGAAAGTCTGATTGGTTGGGAAGTTGTTCTAAAAAGAATTTCCCCAAATTGTATTTTACCAACCCATTAGTTGATAACAATAAACTATTAAATTAATCCAAGTATCATTTCTATTCATAATTAAACTCCTGACATCAATTCTAAAAATTTAGAAATAGACTAGGCATATCTCTAACAAATGAAAAATAATTTTATTCTATCCTATGAAAACAAACATAATTCGCATAATTGATTTGGCAAAAAAGTTGGTATTTATAAATATCAATTTTTAAATGCTGTATTGTAAATGCTCAACGAACTCCCAAACGACGAACCTATTTATCCTATTAGAACTGCTGCAAAGCTTCTAAATATTTCTGTTCATACCCTCCGAATGTATGAAAAAGAACATCTTATTCTGCCATTTAAAAAATCAACTAGCCATCGGCTCTACTCAAAATCTGATATTGATAGAATCAACTGCATTCGTTCCGCCATTAATGAATCAAAAATTAGTATTAACGGAATTAAAACGATTTATTCTATGATGCCTTGCTGGGAAGTAATCAATTGCAGTAAAGAAGATAGAAGCAGATGCGCCGCTTATTTAAGACACAGCGGTCCTTGCTGGGCTGTAAAAGGAGAAGAAACAATTTGTGCAGATAAAGATTGTAGAAATTGTTCTGTCTATCTGGATTATGGTGAATGCAGCAGTATCAAAAATTTTATTAGAAATAAATTAACGAGTTTATAATGAATTCATTATCAAGAAGAAAATTTTTAAAGATATCAGGTGCAACGGTTGTAACTGCGGCTGCTCTTGCTGGATCTGCTAAAACAATTATTAATGCAGCAGAAAGCTACTCTAAACCAAAAGGATTAGTGATAATTCCGAGCTATTGTGATTTATGTTTCTGGAAATGTGGTTTATTAGCGTATGTAAAAGATGGTGAACTTTGGAAAGTTGAAGGTAATCCTAAAGATCCTTTAAGTAATGGCAGACTGTGCCCAAGAGGTACAGGTGGACCCGGTGCCCATTATGATAAAGAAAGATTAAAATCACCATTGATAAGAAAGAGTGAGCGTGGAGAAGAAAAATGGGTTGAAGTAACCTGGGATGAAGCCTTTGATTATATCGCTGATAAGATGAATAAAATAAAAACTGAATATGGACCTGAGTCCGTTGCCTTGTTTTCTCACGGCATTGGTGGAACATTTTTCAAACATATGATTCGTGCCTTTGGATCGCCAAATGAAACAGCACCGAGTTTTGCGCAATGCCGTGGGCCAAGAGAAGTTGGTTTTGAATTAACTTTTGGAGATATCGTAGGATCACCTGAAAGAACTGATATTGAAAATGCTAAATGTATCGTACTGCTTGGCTCGCATCTTGGGGAGAATATGCACAATACACAGGTGCAAGAATTTTCCCATGCGATAGAAAAACATGCATCAATTATAGTTGTCGATCCTCGATTTTCCGTAGCAGCCGGTAAAGCAAAATATTATTTGCCAATCAAACCCGGAACCGATATGGCTTTACTTCTTGCCTGGATGTCTGTTATAGTAAATGAAAAGCTATATGATGTTGATTATATTACAAAATATGGAACTGGTTTTGAACAGTTTGCCGCAGAAGTTTCTCAGTACACTCCAGAATGGGCTTATGTTGAAACAGGAATTGATCCGGAAGTTATAAGAGAAACTGCAAGAGAAATGGCTAGATATAAACCGGCAACTCTTGTTCATCCTGGCAGACACGTAACCTGGTATGGTGATGATGCCCAGAGAAGCAGAGCAATTGCACTTCTTAATGCTCTGTTAGGAAGTTGGGGAAGAAAAGGTGGATTTTACGTTCCTTACTCCTATTCAATCCCAAAATATTCCTATACTCCGTATCCTGAATTAAAAAAAGAACCACTCGATAATCCAGATGGTAAATATCCTTTTGCAACTGGTGAACAAATTTCTACAGGAATCAGGGAAGCAACAATCACCGGACAGCCATATCCAATTAAGGGATGGTTTATATATGGAACCAATTTAATGCAGGCATTACCTAATCAAGATGAAACTATTAAAGCTATACAAAATTTAGACTTAATGGTTGTAGTTGATGTAATACCAAGTGAGGTAGCAGGATGGGCAGATGTAGTGCTTCCGGAATCGGTTTACTTAGAGAGATATGATGATTTAAATGCTTCACCTTTTAGAGAAGGATTTGTTGGAATACGACAACCAGTAGTGGATACTCCGAATGATCAAAAACCAAATTGGTGGATGGCAAAGAAACTGGGTGAAAGGTTGGGTCTCGGTGCATATTTCCCTTGGAAGGATGTTGAAGAATATCTTGATACAAGATTAAAACTTGCGGGGCACTCTCTCGATGAACTAAAGAAAGAAGGCATAATTAAGGGACAAGAGAAGCCAATATATTTTGAAGATGGTGCTGAGATTGAATTTGCAACGCCATCCGGTAAAATTGAGTTTTACTCTACACAACTCGCTGAGGCTGGATTCGATCCGATTCCAAGATATACGAAGCATCCCGAACCTCCTGCCGGATATTTTAGACTGTTATTTGGTAGATCGCCAGTGCATACTTTTTCAAAAACTCAATCAAATCCATTGCTTAAAGATCTCTTTCCGGAGAATGAAGTTTGGGTCAATGCTGATCTTGCCGTGCGTTATGGAATTAAAACCGGAGATAAGATCAAACTGAAAAATCAGGATGGTATCATCAGTGATCCAATAAAAGTTAAAGCAACAGAACGAATAAGACAGGATTGCATTTATATGGTTCATGGGTTTGGACAAAAATCCAGACAATTGAGAAGTACTTATAAAGTTGGTGCTAGTGATGCTGAACTCGTAACACAATACAAAACTGATCCGCTTATGGGAGGGACAGGTATGAGTGTGAATTTTGTGACTTTTGAGATGGAGGTGTAGTATGCCAAGATACGGAATGGTAATAGATACCCGTAAATGTGTTGGTTGCTCTGATTGCGTTATCGCATGCAAAACAGAAAACAACATTCCCGAAGGTTACAATAGAGATTGGATCGTAACAGAATCAAAAGGAAAATTTCCTGATATCCAAATGGAACTAAGAACAGAAAGATGTAACCACTGCAGTGAAACGCCCTGCGTAAGCTGCTGTCCAACAGGTGCAAGCCACATTCACGATGTTGGCGGAGTTGTGTTAGTTGAACATAATAAGTGCATTGGCTGCAAAGCTTGTGTAGAGGCTTGTCCTTATGATGCAAGATTTATCCATCCCGATGGTTATGCTGATAAATGCACGTTCTGTATTCATCGAGTTGAAAAAGGACAAAAGCCGGCATGTATTGAAGTTTGCCCAACTTACTGTATGTACTTCGGTGATCTTGATGATCCAAATAGTGAAGTAAGCAAACTACTTCAATCACGTAAATGGCATGTTACACTTCAAGATGCAGGTACACAGCCTAATATATTTTATTTAGTTTAAGGATTTTTGAAATGAATGAATTACTTGAATTAACTACAACAAGAAATAACCCTCACATTGATCCATATATGGCGATGTGGGAGTGGCAGATTCCGGTTTATCTTTTCCTGGGTGGAATGGTTGCCGGAATGATGATAATCTCAGGTTACTTTTTATTCAGTGGCAGATACAAAGAAAGTAACTGCGCTTGTTTTTCAATTCCATTTATAAGTGTTGTACTCTTAAGTTTGGGAATGTTTGCTCTGTTTCTGGATTTAGCCCATAAACCTTTTGTATGGAGATTGTACACAACATTCCAAATAAAATCACCAATGTCCTGGGGTTCGTGGATATTGATTCTGGTTTATCCTGCGTTAATTGCAAACATATTAATGCGCCCAACACCGTGGATGCTCAAGATTTATCCTAAACTTTCTGAATGGGCAGGTAAAATAAATCAGCATCCATTCTTAATTAAGAATATTGGCATTGCAAATATGTTACTTGGAATGATGCTTGGAGCTTACACCGGAGTCCTTCTCAGTTCTATGGGTGCACGTCCATTGTGGAATACTTCTCTTCTTTGGGTTTTGTTTTTAGTGTCGGGATTATCTGCAGCCGCTGCGTTTGTTCATCTCTTCGCAAAGAACAAAGCAGAAAGTGAACTGCTTGCAAAGGCGGATAATGGATTTCTGGTTATCGAACTTTTTGTATTTGTGATGATCTTTTTGGGATTTTTATCTTCTGCAAAACCTCATATGGAAGCTGCACAACTTTTATTAACTGGGGCTTATGCACCTGTCTTCTGGGTTTTTGTTATCGGTTTAGGAATTATTATTCCGCTTTTCATCCAACTACTTGCTGTTAATCATAAAATAAGACATACAGCAATAGCACCAATAATGGTAATTGTAGGCGGATTGATTTTAAGATTTGTAATTGTTTCGGCTGGGCAATACAGCCATTGGTTTAACGCACATTTTCATTAATGGAGAATTATTAAATGACATCTATAACTAAAACTATATCGCAGGCTTTTGAGAAAGATGAATCACATGTTCATCTTGAGATAAAAGCTAAGCCGTATTCAAATCCTTATTTAGTTGGGGTTGGATTAGGGTTAGTTCTGCTTGCGGCATTTGTAATTATGGGCAGAGGTTTGGGCGCTTCAGGAGCTCTTTCTACTGCAATTGCAGTTACAGTAAACACTATCGCACCTGATCATGCATCAGGCAACAGTTTTTATTCGGAGTATGTTGGTGATGGTACAACAAATCCTCTTATGGATTGGCTGATCTTTCAGACACTCGGAGTATTAGTCGGCGGATTTATTTCCGGAACATTATCTGACCGTGTTAAAAAAGGGATTGAAAAAGGTCCTCGCGCATCAACAAGAATGAGATTGATGTATGCATTTATCGGCGGCGGTCTGCTTGGATGGGGTGCAAAACTTGCGCGCGGATGTATGAGCGGACAGGCACTTTCAGGCGGAGCAGTTCTTAATCTTGGCAGCTGGATATTTATGATGATGGTATTCGTTGGAGGATACGCTGCTGCTTATTTTATGAGGAGGCAATGGACATGAACGCACCATTTTTCAAATTTGATTTATTCAATTCAGAAGTAAGTTTAATAATTGCTTTTGTAATCGGAATTGCTTTTGGTTTTGCTCTTGAAAAAGGCGGATTCGGCAGAGCCACAATTCTTGCATCCCAGTTTTACTTTACAAATATGCGAGTACTCAAAGTAATGTTTACCGCAATCGTGACCGCAATGTTGGGATTATTCTTTTTATCAGTAATAGGTTTTGTAGATCTTTCACTTGTTTACCTTACTCAAACAAATGTGCTTCCAATGGTTGTGGGAGGATTTGTTGCAGGTCTGGGATTTATCGTTGGCGGATATTGCCCCGGTACTTCTATGGTTGCTGTTGCAACCGGTAAAATAGATGCAGTTGTTTATGTAGCCGGAATGATATTCGGGATTTTTGTTTTTGGAGAAATGTTTCCATTTATAGAAAACTTTTTTAACTCCGGTTATATGGGTGCGGTTACACTGCCTTCTTACTTTAATCTTTCGTACGGATTAGTTGTATTTCTTGTAGTCATGATGGCACTTGGTGCTTTTGCTGCTGCTGAATGGGGAGAAAAGAAAATGGCGTTGAAAACAGGAAAGGAAAAAGAATGAAAAACCTTTTCTCCAAATTAACTACGAATCAGAAACTTGGGCTGGCAGCTTTATTACTGGGTTTGATTGCATTAGTTGCAGGAAATCCATACGGCGGTACAACAATAAAAGTAAATGAAAAAGAAATCGCTTTATCTACAGTTGGAAATTCTGATAAAGTTACTGTTACAGATTTAGCTGATTGGCTTATCCAGGCAAAAGCTGATTTTGAATTAGTTGATTTACGCAGTGAAGAAAAATACAATGAATACTCAATTCCGAATTCACAGAGCATACCACTTGAACAATTGCCGGCATCAGATCTAATGAGAAATCAAAAAATAGTTTTATTCTCTGATGATAATATTGATGCGGCAAAAGCTTGGTTTATCTTAAAATCAAAAAACTATAAAGGTGTTTACATTCTTGATGGCGGTTTAGAAGCCTGGAAAGAGAATGTATTGTTTCCTAAAGCACCGATAAACGGAAGTGAAAAAGATATGGCGCAATTTGAAAAGATGAAAGAAGTTGCAAAATATTTTGGCGGACAGGCGCAAACTGACTCTTCAATGACGGAAACTAAACAGCAGATAACTCTTCCTGCCCCTACTTTAAGCACGACGAATGTAACAGTACCTAAAGGAAAGAAAAAGAAAAGAGAAGGATGTTAGAGCAATGCATAATTCTCAATGCAGAATGTAGAATGAAGAATTTTTTATTGGTATCATTTAATAAATATAGAAGTCATCTCGAGCGAAGTCGAGAGATGAAAGGTTAACAATAATCGTAACTGGTCACACTTCAATTTCGCTCAGTGTGACAACAATATTTATATACGGTCCTATTTATTTATAATAAAATCAGTGGAGATAAAATGAAAAAAATGTTTCTTGTTCTAATAGTAATGTTTGGATTTACATTTCAAACAGCATTTGCAACAGACGGATATTACCGTCACGGTTATGGAATTAAATACTCAGCACTTGCAGGTTCAGGTGTTGCTGTATCTTTAAGTTCACTTGGCGCGATCACAAATCCAGCCGGTATCTCATCATTAAATAATGGCTTTGAAATTAATGTTTCATACTTCAGTCCTGATAGATATTACGAAGTTGGCGGAATGCCAAGCGGTTTTCCTGGTACGTTTGGATTGATGCCTGGTAAAGTTACAAGTGATCAGACTGGATTTATTTTTCCAACACTTGGCGGCAATATGAAACTTTCTGATAAGTTTACGGTTGCACTTTCACTTTACGGTAACGGCGGAATGAATACAGATTATCCTACGATGACATTCGGCGATCCAACTTCTCCAAACACAGGTGTAAACCTCGAGCAAATGTTTGGCAATCTTTCATTCGCATATAAATTATCAGAAAAACATTCACTTGGTGCAGCTGTTATTATTGGATGGCAGAGATTTGCGGCAAAGGGTTTAATAGCATTCAGTTCCTTTTCAAGTGATCCTGCTAATTTAACAGGTAATTCATGGTCAACCGCTCTAGGATTTGGTTTTAAAGTTGGATATCAGGGGCAGTTGTTAGAAGATTTAAGATTTGGTGTTTCTTACCAATCAAAAATTTATATGAGTGAGTTTGAAAGATATGCTGGTTTATTTGCACAAGCCGGTGATTTTGATGTTCCTGCAAACTGGCAGGCGGGTTTTGCTTTCACTCCGGGCGATTGGAAATTTATGGTTGATGTAAAACAAATTCTTTACAGCGATGTAAAATCAATTGCAAACCCGATGCTTCCAAATCTAATGATGTCACCACTCGGTGCAGATGAAGGCGCGGGTTTTGGATGGAATGATATTTTAATGTTTAAATACGGTGTTATGTTCTCAGGATTCTGCGGATGGGATTTAATGGCTGGATATTCATTCAATCAAAATCCGATTACAGATGCTAATGTTATGTTTAATATTCTTGCACCGGCTGTTATCCAAGATCACTTAACATTTGGTGTTACAAAACAGATAGCAAAAAATCACGAAGTTACAGTTGCATTTATGTATGCGTTTGAACAATCGCTTACTGGTGCAAACCCATTAGAAGCTCCAAATCAGCAGACCATTGAAATAGGAATGAAACAATGGCAAGTTGAAGTTGGTTATGCTTTCAGCAGTTTCTAATTAAATTATTTCAGGGTAGATAAGGGCATCTTTAAGGTGCCCTTTTTTATTAAATGTTGCGTGGTAACAATTGAGTATTTGAGATTATTATTTTAATTTTATCCGGAATCTAATTATCTATAATAGTAGGCTCATAATATTATGTTAAGAGAAATCAGGAAATGTCAAATAAGCAAGTGTTGATCTTTCCTTATAAGTATTAGTTATATGCTTATTTTTTGGAAGTAAATTATGGAAACATTTAAAGAAAAATTCTTTTTGTATGCTTTCTGTTTTGCTTTAATTCTTATCTCCGTTTTCCCAAGTCTATTCAAAACTCTATTTGTTCATCAATCCGGAAGGTTTGAAGCTATTGGATTCACTACAGCTTTAATTATAATTATTGCCATCATAAAAAAATGGAAACATACTAAACTTTTATTCAATATTGTTTTTATTGGTACTTTGCTTTTTGAAGTTGTAATTATTTATTTGTCAAAAGATCCTTATTTATTACGTTATGCTTTATTAATGTTATCTCAAATTGGTTTACTTCTTATTTTTAATTTTTCAAATGTAATTCAAAATCGTTTTCAAAATAAGCTTAGCATATAACAAGCGCCTCAACGCCGTTATGTAAAAAGTCAAGGGTTGAGTCGAAGTATTAAATAAATAGTGTTCTTATTTAATGTTCTTATATTTTTTAACTAAAAGAATCAATCTGTTATTAACAGTTACCGATTCAATCGGTACTGC